>DATLLK010000096.1:0-2527 GCA_035537895.1 Planctomycetota bacterium | reverse complement strand
CGCTCCCTGAAGATCCTGATGCTCGGCGGCACCGGGTTCCTCGGCCCCCACATGGTCGAGCACGCGGTCGCGCGCGGGCACAAGGTCACGCTCTTCAACCGCGGGAAGACGCAGCCCGGCCTCTTCCCCGATCTCGAGAAGCTGCGCGGCGACCGCAACGCCGACGTGTCGGCGATCAAGGGACGCTCCTTCGACGCGGTGCTCGACACGTCGGCCTACGTCCCCTCGCACGTTCGTCGCGTGAAGGAGGCGCTGGGCGACGGCGTCGGGCACTACACGATGGTCTCGACGGTCAGCGTGTATCCCGGCATGGGCCAGTCGCGCGACCCGATCGACGAGGAGTCGCCGGTCGGCTCGCTCGACGACCCCACGACCGAGAAGGTGACCGGCGCGACATACGGACCGCTGAAGGCCCTCTGCGAGCGGGCGGCGGAGGCCGCGTGGCCGGGGCGCGTGGCCCAGGTGCGGCCCGGGCTGATCGTGGGCCCCGGGGACCCGACGGACCGCTTCTCCTACTGGCCCGACCGCGTCGCGCGCGGGGGCGTGGTCCTCGCGCCGGGCGACGGGACCGACGAGGCGCAGTGCATCGACGTCCGCGACCTGGGCGAGTGGATCGTGAAGCTCGCCGAGGACGGGAGCACGGGCACGTACAACGCCGTCGGCTTCGAGGGACGGCTTTCCTTCGCGGAACTGCTCCACGGGGCGAAGTGCGCGATCCGCCACGACGTCTCCTTCACCTGGATCCCGGCGGCGTTCCTCGAGAAGCACAAGGTCTCGGCCTGGCACAACCTGCCGATGTGGATCCCGTCGGAGGCGAACGGCCACGTGTCCAACGTGCGCGCGATGGGGAAGGGTCTGAAGTTCCGGCCCGTCGCGCGGACGATCGCGGACACGCTCGCGTGGATGCGCGAGACGAAGCGGGAGGTGGCCTGGGGGACCGGGCCGACCGGCGGCCTCTCCCCCAAGCGCGAGGCCGAAGTCCTCGCGGCGTGGGCCGCCGAGACCCCGCCGACGAAGTAGGATGAGGCCGGGGTGCCGGCGGTCGCAGAGACCGTACCGGAGGTGACCCATGGCCGGCGTGAGAGACCGTTCGACGGTCGCGGACGTGGAGGTCTCGGTGGACGTGGCGGCACGTCCCGGGACCGTCTGGCGCTGCCTGACCGAGCCCGCGCTGCTCGCGAAGTGGCTCGCGGCGCGCGTCGATCTTGAGGCCCGGGTCGGCGCACCGCTCGTCGTCCACTTCGAGCGCCACGGTCGGCGCGTCGAGGGGTCCATCGTGGAGATCGTGCCGCGCCGGCGCATCGTCTTCACATGGGGCGTCGCGCAGGGGGCGGAGGCGGCGACGATCCCGCCGGGCTCGAGCCGGGTCACGATCGCGCTCGATCCGGCGCCCCTGGGCACGCGGGTCACCCTCTTCCACGCCGGGCTCCCGTCCGAGGAAGAGCGCGCCAACCACGAAGGCGGCTGGCGCGACTACGCGCGGAGCCTCGCGGGCGTCGCCCAGGGCGTGCCCGCGTCGGGCACGCCGGAGTCGCTCGTCGACACGTGGTTCGCGGCCTGCGCCGAGCCCGACGCCGAGCGCCGGAGCGCCCTGCTCGCGGCCTGCTTCGATCCGGACGGCGCGTTCCGGGACGCCCGCGCGGACCTGCGAGGGCGCGAGTCCGTCTCCTCCTGGATCGCCCAATGCCAGTCGCTGCTTCCCGGCGTGCGCATGGAGCGCGACGGCGAGGTGCTGCAGGCCCGCGGCTCCCTGCTTGCCCGCTGGCGCACCGTGGGGCCGGACGGATCCCCCGTCGCAACGGGGTTCAGCCGACTTCGACTGGGGCCCCTCGGGCTCGCGCGGTCGATCGAGGGCTTCGGGGCGTAGCGGAGAGGGCGGTTCGCACCGGACAGGCAACGAGGGCCGGGTGCTACCTTCCCGTCCGTGCGCATCGAAGGCGTCCGTATCGCTGCGTCGGGGGAGCGGCCGCGGCTCTCGGCGCGCATCGTCTGGGAGACGGCTCGCCGCGCGCCCGAGGACGCCTGGTTCGAGACGGACCCCGCCCACGCTGACGGGTTGGTCGCGCGTCCCGAGGCGTTCCTGCCCGCCTTCGTCCTCTTCGCGATGGAGCGGGGCGAGCGGCGGATCGTCGTCGAGGGCGCGCTGTGCCCGACGCTCCTGCGCGGCATGGCCGCCGCGATGCGCACGTGGACCGCGTGGTACCCGAGCCTCGTCCCCCTGGAGATCGAGGCCGCCGGCGGCCTCGCGCCCCGCACGCGGCCTGCGGACGCCGTCACGGCGACGACGCTCGCGGGCGGCGTGGACTCGCTGTTCGCGATCCGGGCGAACCGGCTCGACCTGCCCCTTGACCACCCCCACGCCGTGCGCGACGCCTTCTTCGTGCTCGGCATGAACTCGAACGACTTCGCGGGCCCCCTGCCCGATCCCGAGCGCGCGAGGAACTTCGAGACGCGCCTCGCGCGCTGGGGCCCGCTCGCCGCGGAGGCGAAGGTGCGCGTCGTGCCCGTCGCGAGCAACGTGCGGACC
>DATLLK010000095.1:0-3735 GCA_035537895.1 Planctomycetota bacterium | reverse complement strand
CCGTCGCGGCCTCGACGAGGAGCGCGATCCCGTGGGGACCGAACCCCTCGTACGCGATCTCCTGGTAGTCGACGGCGTCCTTGCCGACCGCGCGGCGGATCGCCGCCTCGACGCGCTCCTTCGGCATGTTCACCGCGCGGGCGTTGTGCATCGCGCGGCGCAGCGCGGGGTTGCTCGCCGGATCGGGGCTCCCGCGCTTGACCGCGATCGCGATCTCCTTCGCGATCCGGGCGAACTGCTTCGCCATCCGGTCCCAGCGCGCGAACATCGTGTACTTGCGGCGTTCGAAGATGCGGCCCATGGTTGCTCGTCGTGGCCCGTAAGGAGGGGCGGGGCGCACGATACCCCGGCCGGACCGCGCGAGGGACGTCGCGCCCGCGTGGTCGCGCCCGCGCGGGCCGAGGGCGCCGCGGGCGCCCATCGCCCGCCGGTACGATGACCCGTGCGCCGCGGGGCGTTGCGTCGCGCGCGAAAGGAGGACCTCTGCCGCCCGCCTCCGACCCCCGCTGGTACCAGGACGCGGTGGTCTACGAGGTCCACGTGCGGGCCTTCAAGGACAGCACCGGCGACGGGGTCGGCGACTTCGTCGGATTGCGGCAGAAGCTCGACTACCTGCAGGACCTGGGCGTCACGGCCCTGTGGGTCCTCCCCTTCTACCCGTCGCCGCTGAAGGACGACGGGTACGACATCGCGGACTACGAGGGGGTGAACCCCTCCTACGGGACCCTCGCCGACTTCCGCGCGTTCCTCGACGACGCGCACGCCCGCGGGCTCCGCGTGATCACCGAGCTGGTGCTGAACCACACGTCCGACCGGCACCCGTGGTTCCAGCGCGCGCGCCGCGCGAAGCCGGGCTCGGTCGCGCGGGAGTTCTACGTCTGGAGCGACACCGCCGACCGCTACCGCGACGCGCGGGTGATCTTCCGCGACTTCGAGGCCTCGAACTGGAGCCTCGACCCGGTCGCGAACGCCTGGTACTGGCACCGCTTCTACGCGCACCAGCCCGACCTCAACTTCGACAACCCCGCCGTGCGACGGGCGATGCTGCGCGTCGTGGACGCGTGGTTCTCGCGCGGCGTGGACGGGCTGCGCCTCGACGCCGTGCCCTACCTCTTCGAGCGCGAGGGCACGTCCTGCGAGAACCTGCCCGAGACCCACGCGTTCTTGCGGGAGCTGCGCGCGCACGTGGACGAGAAGTTCGCGGGGCGCATGCTCCTCGCCGAGGCGAACCAGTGGCCCGAGGACGCGAGCGCCTACTTCGGCGCGGGCGACGAGTGCCACATGGCCTTCCACTTCCCGCTGATGCCTCGGCTGTTCATGGCCATCCGCCTGGAGGAGCGCTACCCGATCCTCGACGTGCTCCGGCGCACCCCCGCGATCCCGGACGCGTGCCAGTGGGCCCTGTTCCTGCGCAACCACGACGAGCTCACGCTCGAGATGGTGACGGACGAGGAGCGCGACTACATGGTCCGCTCCTACGCCCACGACTCCCGTGCGCGCATCAACCTCGGCATCCGGCGCCGGCTGGCGCCGCTGCTCGGCAACAACCGCCGCAAGATCGAGCTGATGCACGGCCTGCTCCTCTCGCTCCCCGGCACGCCGGTCATCTACTACGGCGACGAGATCGGGATGGGCGACAACATCTACCTGGGCGACCGCGACTCGGTCCGCACGCCGATGCAGTGGAGCACGGACCGCAACGGCGGCTTCTCGGCCGCGAACCCGCAGCGGCTCTACCTCCCGCTCGTCGTGGACCCGGAGTTCCATCACGGGGCCGTGAACGTCGAGGCGCAGGAGTCCAATCCCCAGTCGCTCCTCTGGTGGATGCGCCGCCTGATCGCCCTGCGCAAGCGCCACGTCGCCTTCGGCCGCGGGACGCTCGAGTTCCTGCACCCGGAGAACCGCAAGGTGCTCGCGTTCCTCCGCGTGCACGAGGACCAGACGATCCTGGTCGTGGCCAACCTGTCGCGGTTCGCCCAGCACGTGGCGCTCGATCTCTCCCGCCACGCGGATCGGGTCCCCGTCGAGCTGTTCGGGCGCACGCGGTTCCCGCCCGTCGGCACGTCGCCGTACTCCCTGACGCTGGGACCGCACTCCTTCCTGTGGTTCCTGCTCGAGGCGGCGCGTCCGGGCGTCGTCGTCGGCGAGGCGGCGGGCCCCGCAGCGCTCCCGGTCGTCGCCCACGGCGGGAAGTGGCCGCCGCTGCCCGACGGCCGCGGGCGCGCCGCGCTCGACGACGTGCTCGCCGCCCTGCTCCCGCGGCAGCCGTGGTACGCGGGTCGCGACCGGGCCGTCCGGGCGACCCGCCTGCGCGACGTCGTGACGGTCGGGCGCGACGGGGTGGCGATCCTGCTCGTGGACGTCGCCTACCAGGAGGGAGAGCCCGACGTGTACGCGATCCCGGTGGCACACGCCACGGGCGCCGAGGCCGCCGACCTGCTCGCGCGCCGGCCGCAGGCCGTGCTCGCCCGCTTCGAGGTGCCCGGCGAGCCGTCCGGTCTCCTCTACGAGGCGTCCTTCGACGCGGGCTTCGCGCGCGAGGTCCTCGCCGGGGTGCGTAGGCCGCGTCGCTGGCGGGGCACGGAGGGCGACGTCGTCACGGTGCCCGTCGGGGACGGCCCGCGCGTCGCCGCCTCGGTGCCGACCTCGGTCGTCCCGGTGCCGGTCGAGAGCGGACGATCCCACGTCGCGATCGCGTGGGGCGAACGGTTGCGGCTCGAACTCTTCGCGCGCGTGGACACGGGCCCGCACCCCGACGTCGAGGTCGCGCCCGTGCTGGCCGGGCGCTCGAGCGCCGTGTCGCCGCTCTTCTGCCGCCTCGAGTACGTCCCGGTGGACGGGGAGCCCCGCGTGCTCGGCGTCGTCCACGGCGCCGTCGCCTTCGAGCAGGACGCCTGGGCGAGGACGCGCGACGCGGTGGGCCGTGCGTACGAGCGGGTGGTGTCGGGCGAGGCGGGAGGTCCCCTCGAGCCGTCGGCCGAGTCCGTCGTGTCGCTCGCGGCGCGCGAGCCCTCGGCGGCCGCGAAGGCGCTGCTCGGCGGGTACGCCACGTCGCTCGCGCTGCTTGGGCGGCGCGTCGCCGAGGTGCACGCGGTGCTCGCCTCCGAGACCGCGGACCCCGCGTTCGCCGCCGAGCCCGTCACGGGTCTCTACCGCCGCGCGACGTTCCACGCCTTCGAGGGGCGCGCCGACCGCGCGATGCGCGCGCTCAAGGCCTGGGCGCCTCTCGCGACGGAGCAGGGCCACGCCCGCGTCGAGCGTCTCGTCGCCGCGCTGCCCGAGGCGCACGCCCGCTTCCGCGCGTTCGCCGGGCGCGACGTCTCGATGCAGCGGATCCGGATCCACGGCGACCTCACCCTCGAGAACGCGCTCTGGACCGGGAACGACTTCGTGTTCACGGGCTTCGGTGGCGACCCGACGCTCCCGCTGTCCGAGCGACGGATCAAGCGCACCGTGCTGCGCGACCTCGCGTCCCTGCTGCGCTCGCTGCGCGCCGCCGCGACGGCCGCCACGCGGGATCTCGCCGCGCGAGGCGCGCTGCCCGAGCGCCCCGGGGCGGCGGCCCCGCTCGAGGACGCGGGGCGGGCGTGGGCCGCGTGGGCGGGCGCCGCGGTCCTGCGCGAGTACCTCCGGGTCGTGGGCGAAGCCCCCGTCCTCTCGGCGCGCGGCGAGGACCTCCGCGTCGCCCTCGATGCGTACGCCGTGGACCACGCCTTCGACGAGATCCTCCGCGCC
>DATLLK010000094.1:0-2463 GCA_035537895.1 Planctomycetota bacterium | reverse complement strand
TGCCCGGGTCGCCCGGGACGGCGGTGACGCGCGTGCCGGCGGCGAGAAGGAGGCCGACCTCGTCGGTCGCCACCCGACCCGTCGTCGCCGCTTCCGCGTGCGCGCGCCGCAGGAGGTCGGCGCGCGCGGCCTGCGGCGTCTGGACCGAGCGCAGGGCCTCGCGGGGCACGGCCTCGAGGAAGACGCCGTCCGCGCAACGGTGGACGGAGTCGGAGAGGGGGAGCGCCGGCGCCGCCGCGCCGTCCCGCCACGCCGCCTCGGCGACGGCCCGGACGAGCGCGGGTGTGATGAACGGGCGGGCCGCGTCGTGGACCAGCACGACGTCGATCCCCGCAGGGAGGGCGGACAGGCCGATCGCGACGGACGCCTGCCGGCTTGGCCCCCCCTCGACCACCACCGCGCCGTGGAGCGCCCGCTCGCGCCGCGTGAGAGCCTCGAGCGCCTCGAAGTCCTCGGCCCGCGCGGTCACGACGGTCGGGGTGGTGCCGAGCGCCTCGTGAAAGGCCCGCGCGGCCCGCACGAGGACGGGGATCCCGCCCAGGTCGAGCAGGACCTTCGACGTCGTGCCCCCGAACCGGGTCGAGGAGCCGGCGGCCGTCAGGACGAGACCATGGGTCGGCACGTGCCGGATGGTAGCCGCACGGGGGCTACGTAGAATGCGCCGGCCCGCGGGAGCGGGCGGGAGGTCCCGTACGGTGCGCGTGGGTATCGGCTACGACGTCCATCCCTTCGACCCGACGCGCACCCTCGTGCTCGGCGGCGTGCGCATCGACGGCGCGTGGGGGCTCCGCGGGCACAGCGACGCGGACGTCCTGCTCCACGCGATCGGGGACGCCTGCCTCGGGGCCGCCGCCCTCGGGGACCTCGGCGACCACTTCCCCGACAGCGACCCGACGTGGCGCGGCGCCCCCTCGGCGGTCCTGCTCGCGCGGATCCTCGACCTCGTGCGCGCGAAGGGCATGCGGCCCGACAGCGTGGACGCGACGGTCGTCGCCGAGCGGCCCCGTCTCGCCCCGCACCGCGCGGCGATCCGGGAGCGGCTCGCCGAGGTGCTCGCGCTGCCTCTCGACCGCGTGAGCGTCAAGGCCAGCACGAACAACGGGCTCGGCGCGCTCGGGCGCGCCGAGGGCATCGCCGCGATGGCCGTGGTGCTGATGGAGGAGGGCGCGCCGCCGGCCCCCGCGGCCGGCGCATGAGGGCGTTCGTCGCGTTCGCGCTCCTCGTCCTGCTCTCGGCCTGCAAGGGCGGCGTCTCGAAGGACACGCAATTGGCGATCGAGAACGTCGTGACGTTGCGCTCGGGCACGGTCTCCGATCTGCACGCGCAGTACGGCACGGGGCCCTTCCGCGACTACGCCGTGCCCCCGGCGGAGATGCTCGGCATCGTGACGGCGGTGCTCAAGACCTTCGTTCCTGCCGTGTTCGAGAACGACCGGACGATGTCCGTCATCGCCAAGGAGCGCAAGGGCAAGGAGGCCTGGGTCGACGACTACTCGCCGGAGTGGCACAGCGCCGTGCTCGTCTACGTCCACCGCGTGGTCGGGAACCCCAACCTGTCCCGAGTCGAGATCCACGCCACGGAGCGCGGCCCGTTCCACCAGGGCTGCATCGAGTGGGCGGCCGTGCTCCCGGGGCGCATCGACGACGCCGTCGCCAAGCGCGGACGCACGCCGATCCGCCCCCTCAGCCGGTAGGTGCCGAGAGGCCCCCGCGCGCCCGCGCACCCATGCGCACTCTCCTCCAGCGCGTGTCCCGTGCAGAGGTCCGCGTGGACGGCGCAGCGGTCGGCGCGATCGGGCGCGGCGCGGTCCTCCTCGTCGGGGTCGAGAAGGGGGACGGCGCGGCGGACGCCGACGAGACGGCGCGCAAGGTGCTGGCGCTCCGCATCTTCCCGGGGCGCACGCCCATGGACCGCACGCTGGCCGAGGTCGGCGGGAGCGCGCTGGTCGTCTCGCAGTTCACGCTCGCGGCGTCGCTTTCGAAGGGGAACCGTCCCTCCTTCGACGCCGCGGAGGCGCCGGCCGCCGCCGAGGCGCTCTACCTCCGCGTCGCCGAGGCCCTCCGCGCGGGCGGGCTCCCCGTCGAGACCGGTCGCTTCGGCGCCCACATGGAGGTGGACCTCGTGAACGACGGGCCGGTGACGTTCCTCCTCTGCGTCCGCGGGGGCCGCGTCGTCGACGCGTGACCGACGGGGTCGCCTGCGCGTCGAGAGGAGGTGCGCGCCTTCCTCGACCTGCTCTGGCCGCCGCGGTGCCTCGCCTGCGACGGTCTCGCGTGGGATGAGGCGGTCCCGGGGCTCTGCGCCGACTGCGCCGCCGCACTGCCCGTCATCCGCTCCCCGTGCCCGCGGTGCGGGCGCGAGGCGGGTACCTGGGCGCTCGCGGGCCCGTGCGCCGCCTGCCGCGGCGAGGACCTCGACGTGGACGGCGTCGTCGCGCCGTTGCGCTACCGCGACGTCGCACGC
>DATLLK010000093.1:0-3520 GCA_035537895.1 Planctomycetota bacterium | reverse complement strand
GCTCGTCAGCGGGTCGGGGTCTGGACCCAGCTTCCTCGCGCCCGCCCGATCGCACCTCGTGAACGGGGATGCGCGATCCGATCTTGCGCGAGCCCTCGAAAATCGGGCCCGTTCGGTCAGGCACGCCACGATCAGACCGGATCAGGGGATCCACTGGGAGTCCGGCCGCAGGAACTTCCGAGCCCCCGTCAACGCCGGGCCGAGCCGGGGGCTTGACGGAGGCACTGTACTAGTTTACTAGTAAGGTCATGAGGCTACGCGTGGACAGCGACCGGGCGCTCTCCCCCTCGGGCCAGATCGTCGAGACCGTCCTCGACGCCGTCGCGGCCGGGGACCTGGGACCCGCCGCGCGCCTGCCCAGCGTGCGGGAGGCCGCCGCCGAGGCGCTCGTCAACCCGAACACGGTGGCGCGCGCATGGCGCGACCTCGAGGCCCTGGGCGTCGTCGAGGGCCGCGCGGGCTCGGGGGTGTTCGTCACGGCGGGCGGCCCCGAGATCGCGCGACGGGAGCGCCGCCGCGCGACGCTCGACGCGCTGCGTCAGGCCGCCGAGCAGGCGGCACGGTCGGGGCACGAGAGCGGGCCCATCCTCGAGGAGGTGCGCCGCGCGCTCGCGCGCGCCGCACGGGAGGCGTCGCGGGACGCCTCCGACGGGAAAGGAGGACGTCGATGAGCGTGCGGATGGCGATCGAGGTGAGAGGGGGCGCGTTCGCCTACGGACGCCGCCGCGTGCTCGACGGCGTGGACCTCGCCGTCGAGGCCGGCACGACGACCGTGCTGCTCGGCGAGAACGGCGTCGGCAAGACCACGCTGCTCCGGTGCCTCGCGGGACTCCTCGAGCCCGCCGCGGGGACCTTCCGCGTCCTGGGCCTCGACCCCGCGCGGGACCGTCGGCGGCTCTCCGAGCGGCCCGGCCTCGTCCCCGACGCGCCCGACGCCTGGGCGTGGATGACGGCGCCCGATCTCCTGCGGTTCCTCGCCGTGCACCACCCGCGGTGGAGCGCCGCGCGGGCCGCGGAGCTCCTCTCGAGCCTGCGCGTTCCCGTCGACCGTCGATTCGGCGAGATGAGCCGCGGCGAGGCGACGAAGGCCATGCTCGTCGCGACCCTCGCCCACGAGCCCGAGGTCCTGCTCCTCGACGAGCCGTTCGCCGGGCTCGACCCGCTGGTTCACGACGACGTGCTGCGGGCGGTCGTCGACGCGCTCGGCGCCGGACCCCGCACCGTGATCGTCTCGACGCACGACCTCGACGTCGCCGCGCGCATCGGCGACCACGTCGCGATCCTCTCCCGCGGGCGGATCGTGCGGCACGTGCCGATGGAGCAGGCGGCGGGCGAGGGCGCGACGCCGCGCCGCGAGGCGTTGAAGGATCTGTTCGCCGCCGCCGTCGGGGAGGTCGTCGCATGAGCCGCGCCATCGCATGGTTCCGCAAGGAGGCGCGGGAGAACCGCGTCGGGCTGCTGGTCCTCCTCGCCGTCGTGGCCGCGGGCTGTGCCCTGCCCTACGTCGTGGCCACGCGGGAGCTGCGCCGGAGCGCGGTGGACGCCCTTCCGGCCGCCGCCGTGGCGCTCGCGTCGCTCGTCCTGGGGCTCGACCTCTACGGGCGGGAGGTCCGGCGGGGCACACAGGCACTCCTGCTCCGGACTCCGGGCGCCATGGCGGCGGCTTTCTTCGGGAAGCTCGCGTGGTTCCTCGCCGGGAACCTCCTCGCGTTCGGCGTCGCGTGGCTCACGTGCCGGATCGGGACCGCGATCACCGGGGCGCCGTTCCACTCCGTCCCCGTCAAGTTGCCGAGCGGAACGTGGATCTCCCAGCCGCGGGACGTGTCCCCCACGTACGTGTTCGGGGTGACGACGGCCGTCCTCCTGCCGCTCGTCGCGCTCGCCGTGGGCTTCACGCACCTGCTCGGCTCCCTCTGGACGCGACGGGGCGGCGCAGCCTCCCTGCTCGGCGTCCTCACGCTCGCCGCGCTCGCGACCCCCCTCCTCGTCCTCTTTGCGAACCACGAGTGGTGGTTCGCCTTCCCCCCCGCGCAGGCGCTCCTCTTCACCGCGGCCCTCCTGTGCGTCGCGCTGGCGCTCGCGGCAGTGTCCTGGGCCCGCGGTCGCCGCTTCCTCGCACCCGCGAGGCGCGCCTTCGCCTTCGGCGCGGGCGGCGCCACGGTGTTGGCGCTCCTGCTGACGGCCAGCGTCGCGTGGGCGATCGACCGCTGGGAGGCCGAGGATCCCCACCATCCGGAGGCCGGGATCCTGGGCGCCTGGCTCGGAGAGGGAGGCCGCTACCTCTTCCTCGAGACCTACCGCGGCCTGCCGTGGCCCACGTGGCCCGAATGGCAAGGGACGCGCGACGCGGTGCTGGGGACCCGTCGTGGAACTCTCGTACGCGCACGGCGGGTCGACCTGATCGAGCGCGACGACGCGCCCCTGGCGGAGAGCGGCGGGATCCTGCCCTTCCTGCCGACGATCGGCGTGGGGCAGCCGCGGGACCCCGTGACGCCCGTGCCGTGGGTGGTCGTGCTCTCGGACCCGAACGTGGTGGTCGACGCGAGGACGGGGCGGGAGGCGGGCCAGCGGATCCCGATCGGGGGGACCACGGACATCGCGCCCCTCCTGCCCCGCCTTGCGGACATGGGCCGGGCCGTGACGCCGTTTCGCGACGCCCAGGGGAACCGGGTCTGGTTCCTGCGGGGGCGCGTCGAGAACGTCGAACCGGGCGCGCCGCCGGCACCCGCCCCCGAGGGATGGCCGAAGCAGTGGCTCCACTCGGTGCTGTGGGACGGGTGGGCGGTCCAGGAGGTCGGGGGAGGTCGCGTCTACGTGCCGGCCGACGGCGGACCGCAGGTCGAGCTCGCCCTGTTCCGGGAGGTCTACGGGCCGGGGCCCGGGTGGTCGGCCGTCGACGTCGACGGAGACCTCTATCTCGTCCACCACGCGCCGGCCTCGGGCGACGCGGCAGCGCCGCGCGGGTGGACGCGCGCGGCAGCGCCGCGCGGGTGGACGCTGGTCCGCCGGACGACGGGCGAGCGCCGCCCTGTGAGCGGGGTCCCGGACCTCCCGCTGGGACTCGATGAATTCGCGCCCCTCGTGCGGGGCACCGTCCTGCGGTCGGACGCGGGCGGGCTCTCGATCTGGCGGCCCGGGACCGACGACCGGCGCCCGATCGTCGTCGAGGGCGGCGGGGCCGAACGGCCGCTCGCCTTCACCGGTACCGTGCGCCGCGTGGCCGGAGACCGCTGGCTCCTCACGGTGGCGACGTCGCTGGATCCCGCGGCCGCTCGCTGGGCCACCGGCCTCCTCGACCTCGGGACGGGGGCTCTCCGGCGGCTCACCCCCTGGAGCGCCCGACCCGTGCGCACCGTCGCGCTCGAGCCGGAGGGGTCCTTCGTCGCCATCGAGGAGGATCGGCGCGTCGTGAGGTTCCGCGACGGCGGGGCGACGCGGGAGGTGCTCTACCCACGTCCCCGGTGAGCCCGCGGCCGGGCCGCGACTGCGCGGCAGGCGCTAGCCGATCGCCTGGCAGTCG
>DATLLK010000092.1:0-2336 GCA_035537895.1 Planctomycetota bacterium | reverse complement strand
GCGAAGCGGTCCCCCAGGTCCACCGCGTTGCGGGCGTCGTCCTCCGGCACGAGGACCTCGTGCAGCTTCTCGCCGGGGCGGATCCCCACGATCTCGTGCCGGCACCCCGGGGCGATCGCCTCCGCGAGGTCGGTGATCCGCATCGACGGGATCTTCGGCACGAAGATCTCGCCGCCGTGGCCTTCGCGCAGGGCGTGGAGTTCGTCCTGGACGCCCTGCTGCAGCGTGATCCAGAACCGCGTCATGCGCGGGTCGGTGATGGGCAGGACGCCGCCCGCGCGGGCCTTGCGGAAGAAGGGGATCACGCTGCCGCGGCTTCCGACGACGTTCCCGTAGCGCACGACCGAGAACCGCGTCGGGCCCGCACCGACGTAGGCGTTGCCCGCGACAAAGAGCTTGTCGCTGCACAGCTGGGTCGCGCCGTACAGGTTGATCGGGTTCGCCGCTTTGTCCGTCGAGAGCGCGACGACGGACTGCACGCCGCGGTCGATGGCCTCCTCGATCACGTTCTGGGCGCCGAGGACGTTCGTCTTGATCGCCTCGAACGGGTTGTACTCGGCCGCGGGCACCTGCTTGAGCGCCGCCGCATGGACGACATGCTGGATGCCGGTGAACGCGCGGTGCAGGCGGTCGCGGTCGCGGACATCGCCGAGGAAGTAGCGGAGAGCCGGGTGTCTGGTTGGCGGGAACTCCGACTGCATCTCGGACTGCTTCAACTCGTCCCGGCTGAACACCACCAGGCGCGAGAGGCGGCCACGCTCGAGCAGGGTCGCGACGAGGCGCTTCCCGAAGGAGCCCGTGCCTCCGGTGATCAGGAGGCTCGCGCCGTTCAGGTGCTCGAGATCCACGAGGCCTCCGATGCCCGGTCGACGGGGGCAGGATTCTAGCCGCCCGACCTCGCTCCCACGACCCGGGCGAGCGGGCGCCCGAGCGCTTCTGCGAACGGCGGTGGCAGCCAGGTCGGCGGCAACCAGGCGAGGCCCGGCACCTCGACGACGTCCGGCCCCAGACCGCGCTTGAAGCGCGCGACGCCGGGGTTGCCGACGTCGTCGATGCCCGCGAGGTCGTACGTGCGCGCGCCGGCCTCGCGTGCGGCCCGGATCGCATGCCAGAGCGCGACGCGGCCCGCGCCGGCCGCACGCTCGTCCGCCTCCGCGGCGGTCCACAGCGTCTGGGCGAGGCCCCCCGTCACGGCGACGAGGACCCTCGCGAGGACCTTGCCCTCGGCGCGGACGGTGGGGGCGAGCAGCACCACGCCCGAGGCCGCGGCGCCCGACGCGAAGCGCGCGCCGACCGACCGGGAGACGGGCGGCGTGAAGCCCTTGCGTCCGGCGAGCGCCGCGACGTCCTCGAGCAGCGCGGGCGCCGCCTGCGATGGATCGTCCAGGGTCGTCACGTACGAGGCGTCGCGCTCGGCCTTCTCGAGGTCGCGTCGCCAGGTGCCGCGCATCCCCCGGCGCAGCGCGGCGTCGTCGGTCGAGAGGTCCAGCAGGCCGGTCAGGGATCCCGCGGCGAGCGGGAGGTCGCCTACACGGCCATGGAGGCCGAGTCGCGCGTGAAACCAGCCCGGCGCCCAGAGGAGCCCCGCGACGTGTCCGCGCGTCAGGTGGCGGAGCAGGGCGCGCCCGGCCGCGGGCGCCTGCGGGTGGTCGGCGAGCGTCGGGCCGTAGGGGAGGTAGCGCGGCGCTCCCGCGCGCCGCGTGAGGGTCTGCGCGGCCGCGAGGACGTGGCCCCTCGCGTCGCGCGCGACCCACCAGCGCGGGGTCCAGCCGTCCTCGCGGCGGGCGTTGCCCCACGCCGCAGCCTGGAGAGGAGAGCGCCAGGGGAGACCGGCGCTCGCCTCCGAGTGCTCCCGCTCGTCCACGCGGAGGACGCGCACGCCGGACCCCGACCGCGTCCGCCCGCGCGTCAGCGCGTCCGCAAGCCGGCGGAGCGAGGGACCGAGCGAGGCCATCGGCCGAGGGCCACCGCGGGCCCGCGCGGCCTCGAGCACGGCGTGCGAGAGGCCTGGGTCGAGCGGATCCTCGGCGACGACCGCCACCCCTCGCCGCGCGAGTTCGTTCGCGAGGTCGCTCTGGTGGTCGTCGGCCGCCTCACCGAGGCTGCGGCGACGAGGGACGATCACCGGCACGTGCCCGATCGCCACGGCCTCGAGACAGGAGCCGGACCCGCCGTGGGTGACGACGGCGTCCGCCGCGGCCATCTCCCGTCGCACGCCGTCCCGGGTGAGCATGCCGACCGCGACGATCCGCGGCGACGAGGGCACGGCGACGCGCGCCTGGACGCGAACGTCCTCGACGAGGTCCGAGCCCGCGAGGGCCGGGAGCGACCGCAGC
>DATLLK010000091.1:0-8675 GCA_035537895.1 Planctomycetota bacterium | reverse complement strand
AGCCCGGAGCGGGTGCCCCCGGAGCGGGTGTCCCCGCGCCAGGAAGCGGCGCCGGGGCCTTCTCGTCGCCCGACTCCCTCGGGGTCGGGGCGGGCGCGGGCGCTTCGGGCTTCGGCGGCTCGGGCTCGGTCTTCACCGGGTCGGCCGTGGGCATCGTGCACGGCTCCGGGCAGGGCTTCGAGACCGTGTCGAGTCGAGCCTCGACGGGCCAGCGACGCTTCATCGTGGCGGTGCCGCTCTCGCACGGGTGGATGAGGGTGCCGGAGGCGAACACCAGGTCGCCCGTCGCGTCGTTCTTCACCCACCACCGGAACTGGCGCGAGATCGTGTAGTCGGCGGTCGCCTCGTAGTCGGAGAGCAGGAACCAGGCGCGCCACGGAAGGACGCGGCACCAGTTGGCCCGGATCGTCTGGTCGAACGCGAGGGCCTTCGGCGTGCCCGACGCGGGGCACCCGGCCGCTTCGGCCGCCGCCGCCATCTTCTCGACGAGCGTCGGGCCGAGGTCGCCGCCGGCGTCGGACGTGAGCGACCACGAGTGCTCCGGGCCGATCGTCAGTTGGGCCTTCAGGTAGGCGACCCCCGTCCCGCTCGGGCAGGTCTGCACCTCGCCCGATCCCGCGGAGATGGCCTCCTGCCCGACGCACTTCGCCGTGATGGGGCCGATGGCGACCTCGCAGGGGCCGCCCTCGTAGGCGTAGTAGTCGGGGAACTCGCCCGAGTCGTGAAGCGACCCGCCCATCGCCTCGCGGAACACCGCGTCGGCGGGGGGACCGCAGTCGCTGCAGGTGTCGCCGCGGGCGGGCGCCGCCCACGCCGTGACGAGAATCGCCGTCGCCGCGACGAGGCGGCGCAGGTGGGGTCGAACGTCGATCATGTGCCCTCGCTGTCCGGGACGCGCCGCGCGGACCCGTTCCGCGCGCGGCCCGCCCTACTCACGCGCGAGGGCGACCGTCGGTCACGCGACGCGAGGGCGCGTCAGGCGAGGTGGCGTCCGCCGTCCACGGGGAGCACGACGCCGGTCACGAAGTCGGCGCACGCGAGGTGGACGACGGCGGCCGCCACGTCGGCGGGGCGTCCCCAGCGCTTGAGCAGCGTCGCGCGCACGGCCGCCGCGTCGCGCGAGGGCGTCGTGCCCGCCGCGGGCAGGATCGGCCCCGGGGCGACCGCGTTGACGCGCACGCGGGGCGCGAGCGCCTTCGCGAAGCCCTGGGTCAACGCGGCGAGCGCCGCCTTCGACGCGCTGTAGGGGAGGAACGACGGCCACGGGGAGAACACCGACGCGCACGCGAGGTTGACCACGCACCCGCGCGAAGCCTGGAGGAGGCGCGCCGAGGCCGAGGTCAGGAGCCACGGGGCGCGCGCGTTCACCGCCATCAGGCGGTCCCACGCCGCCTCGTCGGCGCCGCGCGGATCCGTCGGCTCGAAGAGCGCGGCGTTGTTGACGAGCACGTCGAGCCGGCCGAGCGCGCGCGCGACCTCGCGCGGCAGTCGCCGGCACGCGGCGGCGTCCGTGAGGTCGCCCTCGACCGCGATCGCGCGCCGCCCCCCGCGACGGACGCGGCGAGCGAGCGTCTCGGCCGCCCGCATGCCCTCGTTCGCGTGGATCGCCACGTCGGCGCCGGCCGCGGCGAGCGCGAGGACGATCTCGCGGCCGATGCGGCGGGACCCCCCCGTGACGAGGGCGACGCGGCCGCGCAGGGGGAGGCGGGACCTCGTGGGCACGCCCGCGATGCTACCCCGCTCGCGGCGTCGAGGACCGCGCGCCCGCGGTCACGCCCACGCGATGGCGCAGAACGAGACGCGGCTTCCCGTGTCCGGGTCGATCTCCCAGGCGTCGTGGCGCAGGAGCGTGCCGCGCCAGCCCTGCGGCTCGATCGCCGCGAGCAGGGCCCAGCCCGGCGCCGCGCCGCACACGTTGCGCCGGTCGCCCTCGGCGTGGAGGAAGCGCAGCCATCCGTCCGCGTCGGAGGCGAGCGCGTGGCGCAAGAGGCCGCGGTCCGCCTCGAGGACGGTCGCCATCGCCGCGTCGTCGACCGCGCCCGCGTCCCCGTAGCGGGGGCCGACGTGGGCGAGGTCCACGCTCGCGACGATCGTCACGCGCTCGCCGCGCTCGCGCCCGATCTCGCGCAGGGCCTCGACGAAGTCGGCGACCCGCGGGTCGTCGCGGGGCGAGCGGCCCGACACGATGCTCGCGTGGATCGACCCCGCGAGCACGGGGACGATGGCCACGTCGCGGCCGTCGCGCCCGGCGAGGTGCGCGAGCCAGAGCGCCTGGAACTCGACGGAGTGCTCGCGTCGATGGGCCAGCTCGTCGTCGAGGAGGCCGCCGCCGGCGCGCGAGGCGAGGCGCTCGACGAGGTCGCGGTCCGTGCGCACGCGGCCGCGCGGCGTGTCGAAGTCGCGCGTCGTCAGCGCGAACGGCCGCTCGATCGGCGCGTGGGCCGTGCCGATGACGACGAAGGTCTCCGCCGGGCACCGCGCGAGGGCGCGCGCGGCGGCGCCGTGGCACGGTCCCCCGCCCCGCAGGTCGATGTGCGGGGCGACCAGGGCGCGGACGCGGTCGGGGACGGCGGCCCCGCCGTCGGAGGCGAGGTGGGCGTCCAGGAACGCCCCGCACGCGGCGGGGTCCTCGGGATAGGAGGTGCCCGCGCAGGCGGGGGGGCGTGCGGTGAGGGCGCGGTAGGCCTCCCGCGCCCGGCTCCGGGCCTCCACGACCCGCGGGCCGTCGAGGACGAGGTGCTCCTCGAGGTCCTTCACCACCTCCTCCACCTCCTCCGTCGTCAGTCGCTCTCCCGTGGCCTGTCTCCACGCGGACGCGACCTGGGAAGGCGTCCGGGTCCCGTCGAGGAAGCGCAGGAGGAGCAGCACCGCGGGGGGAACCGAGAGGAGGCCCTCGAAGAGGCCCTCGGGGTCCCGCAGGCCGAAGCGACGGTCCGCGGCGTCCCCGATGGGGAAGGCGTCGAGGGGGCGGACGCGCGGTCGGGGCGAGCGCAGGCGGAGGTTCTCGCGGGCCGGGGGTGGATTGCGGCGCCTCCGGACTCTACTCTCTACGGCCGGGCGGGCGTGCCGGAGGCACCGGGACGGTCGGCCATGTGTCGCACGTGTCGATGGACGGAGCGTCTCCGTGCCGGATGTGCGTGCTCGAAGAGGGATGTGAACGATGTCGTCGACCAAGGCGCACGTGGCGCTGTTCGTGGACTTCGAGGCGTTGAGCGTCCCCTCCGGGACCGGCGCCGCCCCGGCGCCGGGCGAAGTCGCGGCCGCGCTCCTCCGCTACGCCTCCGGCGTCGGCCGCGTCACGCTCGCACGCGGCTACGCCGACTGGAGCACGCGACCCGACGACCTGCGCGCCGTCCAGGCCGCGCGCGTGGCGCCGGTCCTCTCGCCGCGCGGGCCCCGGGGCGAGGACCGCGCCCACGTTCGCCTCGTCGTGGACGCCCTCGAGGCGCTGTTCGCGGGCGGCGAGCCCGACGCGATCGTCGTCGCGAGCGCGGACGGCCGCCTGCTGCCCCTCGTGCAGGCGCTGCGCGCGGACGGGTGCGAGGTGCTCTACGTCGCGCCCGCGGTCGCTCCCGTCGACGACGTGCGGCACGAGGCCGACACGACGGCGACGCTCGAGGAGGTCCTCGGCGGCGCCGTCGGCCCCGCGAGCACGCCCCGCCCCGACGTCGAAGCCCACGACGACGAGGAGGACGACGACGCGGCGCCGGAACCGGCGCCCGCGCACGGCCCCTCGGCCACGCCGGCCCTCCCGTTCCCCTCGCGCGATCGTGCGGGCGGCGGCCACGGCCGTCCCATGGGCCCGCCCGGCCGCGGCTTCGGTCCGCCGCGCGGCGGGTTCCGCGCGGCCGCGCCCGCCGCGATCGACTTCGCGTCGTACGACTGGAAGTCCTTCGTGCAGCTGATCGACGAGCTGGAGCACCGCCTGCCGTTCGTCGGCGTGCGCTACCTCGTCAACAAGGTGCTCGGCGTGCGCAACTGCGGCGTCGACGACCCCCGACTGAAGCGGGACCTGATCAACAAGGCCGTGGACGAGGGCATCCTCGAGATGCACGAGGTCGGCAACGTCGGGGAACGCGCCGACCCCGTGACCGCGTGCCGGCTCGACCGCCAGAACCCCGTCGTGGTCGAGGTGCTCGGGACGGGCACGAGGACGCCCGTCGTTCCCGAGCACAAGCCCGCGGAACCGCCCCCGGGCGGTTTCGTCGAGGGCGGCCTCCCGCTCGACGCATCCACCGAGGACGGAGACTGACCCGTGCGAACCCCCGCCACCCTGCTCGCCCTCCTCGCCGCCGGCTCCCTCGCCGCGGGCTGCTGCGCTCCGCGTCGCTGCGCCTCGCCCTGCCCGTCCTCGTCGCGTGCGGCGCCCCCGGTGGCCGCCGCGGTCGCCGTGCCCAGGGGGCCCGCGCTCCCCGCGCCCGGGACGGTGCTCGACCACCGCACGGGAGAGCCCGTCGCCTTCGACGCGCTCGTGACGCGCCTCGCGACCGTGCCCGTCGTCTACGTCGGCGAGCAGCACGACGAGGCGGAGCACCATCGGTTCCAGGCGCGCGTGCTCGAGGCCCTGGCGGCGCAGCCCGGCAAGATCGCGCTCGGGATGGAGATGTTCTACCGGCCGTTCCAGGAGCACCTCGACGCCTACGTCCGCGGCGACATCGACGAGGCGGCGATGCTCGAGAAGACGGAGTGGAAGGCGCGGTGGGGCTTCGGGTGGGAGATGTACGCGCCGATGCTGCGCTTCTGCCGCGAGAAGAAGATCCCCGTCGTCGCGCTGAACGCCCCGAAGGAGATCACCCGCACGGTGAGCCGCCAGGGTCTCGACGCCCTCACGGAGGAGCAGCGCGCGAGCCTGCCGCCGCTCGACACGACCGACATGGCGCACCGCGCGTTCGTGCGCGAGGCCTTCGGCGCGCACGGGGCGTCGATGCCGGCCGAGACCTTCGAGCGCTTCTACACGGCGATGGTCGTCTGGGACGAGACGATGGCCTCCTCGGTCGCGCAGTGGCTCGAGCAGGCCGGCGAGGGCGCCCGCATGGTCGTCGTCGCGGGCAACGGGCACGTCGCGGACCGCTTCGGGATCCCGGCGCGCGCCGCGCGCAGGACGAAGACGCCCTACCTCGTGCTGGTGGCGCGCGTCCTCCCCGGGCCCGGCGAGACGGCCGACGACGGGCTCGGCCGCACGGACCTGACGTACGGCGACTACAGCGCGTGGTTCACGGCGTCGCCGAAGCCCCCCGCGCCGGCGAAGCCGCCCGCGAAGCCCGCCGCGCCGACCGCGCCCCCGAAGGCCGAGGCCTCCGGCGCGCCGAGCACGTAGGCGGACGAGCGGCGGGGCCGTCGCTCCGCGCGTCAGCGCGGGAACAGCGTCGCGCCCAGCGCCTCGTGGTGGATCGCGGCCTCGGCGCGGACCGTCGACGCGCGGCGCGGCTCGACCGTCACGCGCTCGCGGCGGCCGCCGCGCCACACGACGACGTCGGCGGGACCGCCGGGCCGCATCGCCGCGGCCGCCGAGCCCAGCGTCTCGTACACCTCGGGGACGAGGGGCCGACCCTCGACCTCGAGGACGACGTCGCCGGGCCAGAGCACGCCCGCGCTCGGGCCGCGCACGGCGACCTCGAGGACGAGCGCGCCCGCCGACGTCTTCGCCTGCTCGCGCACGACCCGGACCTCGTCGGGCACGTCGGGCGAGGTGATCGCGGGCGCGAACCGCACGCCGAGGTCCCACGGGTCGAAGGCCGCCGCCGCGAGCACGTCCTCGACCCAGGGCGCGACGAGGTCGGCCGGCCGAGCGACGACCTCCGGCTCGCTGCGCTCCGCGTCCACGCGCTGGGCGAGGGCGACGCACCGGCCGCCCTCGTCGAGGATCGGGGCGCCCTCGACGACCCGCCCGCGGATCGCCGCGGCGTAGCGCAGCGCGAGGGGGAACGACCCGGGCCCGGGCGTGCGCTCGATGCCGCCCCGGCGCGCGCTCGCGCGGCCCCCGGGCGCGGTCGGGTCGCACGAGTCCACGGCGACGAGCGGGGCCGCGAGGACCTCCGTGCGCCCGCCCGGCGCGGGCGAGAGCGCGATGCCGCGTCCCCGCGGCGTCCGCGGCGCCTCGTGGAAGGCCATCGGGCGGCGGTCGCCCCGCGGCACGACGAAGACCGCGACGCCCGCGTCGGCCCACCACGTGCGCCCGAGCGGCGAGACGGGCTCCCACGGGCCGCCGGGGCGGCGCGCCCACAGTCGGGTTCCCGCGGGCGCTTGCGCGACGCGCCGCAGGTAGCGCCACGTCGTCAGCACCGCCTCGCCGCGACCGGCCACGACCCCGCAGGCCTCGGCCGCGTCCGGCGCCGGTCGCGCATCCTCGGGCGCGGTCGCGAGCGCGACGAGGGAGGCGGCCGCGCCGCGGGCCGCGTCGGCCTCCTCCTGCGTCACGCCGACGCCCAGCGCGAGCGCGGGCCCTGCGTCCGACGCGGCGTCCTCCGCGCGCGCCCGGCCTCCCGCAAGGAGGAGCGACGCCGCGAGCAGCAGCGCCGCGACCCCGCGACGGGCTCGCGTCGCCCGGTAGGAGGTGCGGGGACGGGTCAGTTGCCCGCCCGGACGCCGACGTTCACGTTCGTGCCGAGCCCGAAGGGGTCCTGCTCCTCGAGATTGTAGTCCTCGAGCTTCGCCGCCTTCTCGGGACCCACGGCCTCCACGATCCGCGACTCGCGCTCGGCCTCGATCGCCATGACGTCGCCGAGCTTCGTCATGAGCTTGGGCAACTGCTTCGTGACGAGCGCCATCTTCTTCGCCGGGTCGTCCTTCGCGGCGAGGAGCTCGCGGCGCAGCGTCTCCGCGTCGCTCTCGGGCTCGGCGAAGAGCTTCAGCATCTTCTCGACGGCCGCCTCGTGCGCGAGCCGGACCTCCGTCTCCTGCGCGGCCGTCAGCTCGAGCTCGCGCGCGGCCTCGGCGAGCGACACGCGCCGCTGGCGATCCGCCTTCGCCTTCTCCTGCGCCTTCTCGCCGTCCGTGCGGCGCCGTTCCATCTCCTCGGCGATCTTCCCGGCGAGCACGGCGACCTGGTCGGACGACAGGGCGCCCGCGGCGGCCGTGCGCGTGCCCGAGGCGGCGGCGGTCTCGGGAGCGCCCGGGGTCGCGGGAGCCGTCGCGAGCGTCGGGCGCTCGAGGAGGCGGCGGATCTCCGCCACCTGCGCGTGGAGGTCGTCCGGGCCCCGTGCCTCGGACGACGGGGCGACGGAGGGGTCGGGCGCGAGGGCACGGGCCGCGAAGACGCCACCGGCCGCGCCGAGCAGGGCGCCGAGGAGCGGGAGGAGGAAACGGTCCATCGTCGGAGCTCCCGGAAGGGGGGCGCCATTCTGCCCCCGGCAGCCCGGAGGGGGCAGGGCCTGCCGCCCGCCCGACCGGTCGGTCCAACCCGCGTCGCCGCCGGGACGGCGCTCCCGCCCACGGAACAACCCTGCACCCCTCGAACGTCCTTCGCCGGGGTGGACCCGCCGAGAGGGCGTGGCATCCTTCCCCACCCCTTGTCCGACCGTGACGCGATGGGAGCAGGCCGCACATGATCGAGGTGACCGACCTCACGAAGCGGTACGGGTCGCTGCTCGCCCTGCGCGGGATCAGCTTCTCCGTGCCGCGCGGGCAGGTCGTCGGCTTCCTCGGCCCCAACGGGGCCGGGAAGACGACGACGATGAAGATCCTGACGGGCTATCTCGCCCCGACCTCCGGCAGCGCGACGGTCGCCGGCGTGGACGTCACGTCCGACCCGCTGCCGGCGCTCCGCCGGATCGGCTACCTGCCGACCGAGAACCCCCTCTACGACGAGCTGCGCGTCCAGGAGACGCTCCGGTTCGCCGCCGAGATGCACGGCCTCCGCGGCGCGGCGCGCGAGGACGCCGTGGACCGCTCGCTCAAGGCCGTCGGCCTCGAGGACCGCCGCCGCCAGACCTGCGGCACCCTGTCGCACGGCTACCGGCAGCGCGTCGGCCTCGCGCAGGCGCTCCTCCACGAGCCCGAGGTCCTGATCCTCGACGAGCCGACGAGCGGCCTCGACCCCAACCAGCAGCAGGAGATGCGGGCCCTGATCCGCGACCTCGGGCGCGAGCGCACCGTGGTCCTCTCGACCCACATCCTGCCGGAGGTCGAGGCGGTCTGCGACCGCGCCCTGATCATCCACCGCGGCGCGCTCGTGGCCGACGGCTCGGTCACCGAGATCCGCGCGGGGCGCCGGGCCTCGGTCGCGATGACGGTCCGCGGCACTCCCGCGGCCGCGCGCGCGGCGTTCGCCGGACTCGAGGGGTTCGACGAGGTCGAGGCCCTGCCGCTCGAGGGCGCGCCCGACCACGTCCGCGTGCGCCTGCACGGCGCGGCCGACCGCGACGCGTGCGAGCGGGCCGCCGCGCGCGCCGTCGCGCGCGGGCTCGCGATCTCGAGCCTCGCCCCCGACGTCGCGAGCCTCGAGCAGGTCTTCGCCGACCTCACGTCGTCGGACGAGTCGCCCGCGGAGGTGGCCCGTGCGTGAGACCCTGACCGTCTACCGGAAGGAGATGCGGGGCTACCTGACGGGCCCGATCCCCTACATCGTGGTCGCGCTCTTCTCGCTCGCGACGACCTGGTGGGTCTTCGGGCCCCAGGACTTCCTACTGATGGGGCAGGCGAGCCTCGAGCCCCTCTTCGGGATCCTGCCCATCGCG
>DATLLK010000090.1:0-2087 GCA_035537895.1 Planctomycetota bacterium | reverse complement strand
GCGGCGCGGGCGATTCCGCGGGATGGTGGAGCGCGACGTCGCGCGGCTCGAGCGGCTCCTCGGCGCGGTGCGCGAGATCGCGCGGATCGACGCCGAGGTGGAGGAGGACGCGCGCGAGCGCATCCCCATCGCCGAGCTCCTCGGGAACCTGCTGGAGACGTTCCGTCTGCGCTCCGGCGGACGCGTGCGGTTCGCGCTCGACGACGCGGCGGAGGGCGCAGCCGTGCTGGCCTCACCCGAGCGTCTCGCCGAGGCGTTCGAGAACCTGATCGACAACGCGGCGAGCTTCGCTCCGCCCGGGAGCGAGGTGCGCGTCGCGGTTCGCCGGGACGGGCCGGACGTCGTGGTGGACGTGCGCGACCAGGGGCCGGGCATTCCCGAGGAGCACCTCGAGCGCGTCTTCGACCGCTTCTTCTCCTGGCGGCCGGACGAGGTGTCGGCGGACTCGTCGCTCGGGCACATGGGCCTCGGTCTCGCGATCTCCCGGGCCGTCCTCGAGAGCTACGGGGGTGTGCTCCGCGCACGAAACGAGCCCTCGGGAGGCGCCTGGTTCGAAGGGCGCCTGCCCACGTCTGACGCACCGCGCTAGCGCATCGCGTCAAGCCAGGAAATTCGAGCACTTGGCACTTGCGCTGCGCGTGCCGGCCCGGGTTTTCCCTTGCGATGGCGATTCGGGGTCGAAATCCGCACGATTCGCATTAGGCCGGAAACACGCGAGAGATCGATGGGTTGTGGTATACTGGCGTGTGCGCCCCAAGATTTTGTGGCCTTCGTGTTGACGGAGAATTCGTAGCGGAGTATCTCACGGACTCACGGGGATGAGACTTCCTTCCGGTGGCCTGGGGGGTTCGAAAACAGGCGGTTGCCGGAGGGATGAGCCCGAGGCGGGAAGGAGGACCTGCACGGGCTCGGGGGGGCCCCGGGGAGTGTGATCCCTGGGGCCCCTCTCTCGTCTCGGGACGTCGGTTCCACGCTGGCTTGGGGGGTGGCGTCGGAGCGGCGGAGGTCTTCGGGATCGGCGGAGTCGTCGGCGAGATCGGGGCAGGCAGCGCCAGGGTGCTTACCTTCTCTGCGCCCTCGGGAGGCTTCGTCGCCGGCGCCGGAATCGTGAGAGCGAAGAGAACGGTCGAGTCGGGTTCGGTTCGAGATCGGTGGTCGCTAGGCGGGGGGCAGGAACGATGGAGCACCAGGGTGTGCGCGAGGATCAGGTGACGAACGAGGTCGACGCCCCCGAGGCGAAGGCGTCGCGGCGCAAGGGTGCGCCGGCGGCGAAGGGCCTCGCCATTCCGCGCTTCTTCACGCGCGAGGGCGAGCACCCGTTCGACGCCGTGCGCTGGGAGCGCCGCACCGCGACGATCCAGAACGAGCGCGGCGAGATGATCTTCGAGCAGCGCGACCTCGAGATCCCGGCGGACTGGTCGCAGCTCGCGACCAACGTCGTCTCCTCCAAGTACTTCCGCGGCCACCTCGGCAGCGCCGACCGCGAGCAGAGCGTGAAGCAACTGATCGGCCGCGTGGTCGGCCGGATCGGCGAGTGGGGCCGGAAGTCGGGCTACTTCCGCGCCGACGCGGACGCCGAGACCTTCGAGCAGGAGCTCACGCACCTCCTCGTCACGCAGAAGATGGCCTTCAACAGCCCGGTCTGGTTCAACCTGGGCGTGAAGGACACCCCGCAGCAGGCGAGCGCGTGCTTCATCAACTCCGTCGACGACACGATGGAGTCGATCATGGACCTCGCGAAGACCGAGGCCATGCTCTTCAAGGGCGGCTCGGGCACCGGCTCGAACCTCTCGCGGATCCGCTCCTCGCGCGAGAAGCTCGCCGGCGGCGGGACGGCGTCGGGCCCGGTCTCCTTCATGCGCGGCTTCGACTCCTTCGCGGGCGTCGTGAAGTCGGGCGGCAAGACGCGGCGCGCGGCCAAGATGGTCATCCTGAACGTCGACCATCCCGACATCCGCGAGTTCATCCACAGCAAGGCCGACGAGGAGCAGAAGGCCTGGGCGCTGATCGAGGCGGGCTACGACGGCGGCTTCAACGTCCCGGGCGGCGCCTACGACTCCGTGTACTTCCAGAACGCGAACCACTCG
>DATLLK010000089.1:0-6036 GCA_035537895.1 Planctomycetota bacterium | reverse complement strand
GCCCGTGAACCGTCCGAGGCAGATGCTCACGTTGTGCCCGCCGAAGCCGAGCGAGTTCGACAGGAGCACGTCGACCTTCATCTCGCGCGCCGTGTTGGGCACGTAGTCGAGGTCGCACTCGGGGTCCTTCTCCTCCTGGTTGATCGTCGGGTGGACGACCTGGTCACGCAGCGTCAGCGAGCAGACGACCGCCTCGGCGCCGCCCGACCCGCCGAGCAGGTGGCCGAAGAGCGACTTGCTCGAGGAGATCGCGAGCTTCCTCGCGTGGTCGCCGAACACCGTCTTGAGCGCCTGCGTCTCCGCGATGTCGTTCAGCTCGGTCGAGGTGCCGTGCGCGTTGACGTACTGGACGTCTTCCGGCGCGACGCGGGAGTCCTTCAGCGCGAGCGAGATGGCGCGCGCCGGTCCCGCCCCGCCCGGCGACGGCGCCGTCATGTGGTAGGCGTCGGCGGTCATCCCCGCGCCGAGGAACTCGGCGTAGATCCTCGCCCCGCGGCGCTTCGCGTGCTCGAGCTCCTCGAAGACGAGGATCCCCGCGCCCTCCCCCATGACGAAGCCGTCGCGGAGGCGGTCGAAGGGCCGGCTCGCCTTCGCGGGCTGGTCGTTGCTGCGCCGGGACATGGCGCGCATCGAGTTGAAGCCCGCCATCCCCATCGACGTGACGGTCGCCTCGGCGCCGCCCGTCACGACGAGGTCCGCCTCGCCGTCCCGGACCGCGCGGTGCGCGAGCGCCATCGCATGGTTGCTCGACGCGCAGGCGCTCGCCGTGATGAACGACGGCCCCCGCAGGTCGAAGCGGATGCTGATGTTGCCGGCGATCGAGTTCGCCATCATCCGCGGCACGAAGAACGGGCTCACCCGCGTGGGCCCCTTCTCCATGATCGTCGTGTGGGTGTTCTCGATCGAGTCGAGTCCGCCGATCCCCGTCCCGAGGATCACGCCGCAGCGGTCGGGGTCGGGCCTGGCATCGGCGAGGCCGGCGTCGCGCCAGCACATCTCGGCCGCGGCGATCCCGTAGAGCGCGACGAGGTCGAGCTTCTTGACCTCCTTCGGCTCCACCCAGGCCTCGGGCTTGAAGCCCCGGACCTCCCCCGCGACGAGGCAGGGGAGCTCCATCGCCTGGGCGTCGAAGCGGGTGATGGGACCGATGCCGCTGCGTCCCTCGACGCAGCTCTTCCACACGGACTCGGCGTCGCTGCCGCATCCGTTGAGGGTGCCGATCCCGGTGATGACGACGCGACGTCGCATCGGGCCCTGGGGCGGGCGCCTAGGACTTCGGCTGGGCGTGCGACTCGATGTACTTGATCGCGTCGCCGACCGTCTGGATCTTCTCGGCGTCCTCGTCCGGGATGTTCAGGTCGAACTCGTCCTCGAACTCCATGACCAGCTCGACCGTGTCGAGGCTGTCGGCGCCGAGGTCGTTGATGAACGAGGTGCTCTCGGTGACCTTGTCCTTCGAGGCCCCCATCTGCTCGCAGACGATCTCGATCACGCGGTCTCGGGTGCTGACTGCCACGGTTCCTCCTTGGCTGCCTGTAACGCTTCGGAAACTGACCAGACGACCCGGGACCGGCTCGAGGCCGGGCCCGGGGGAATGTCCTACATCACCATCCCGCCGTCCACGCAAATCGTCTGACCGGTGACGTACCCGGCGGCCGACGACGCGAGGAAACGGACCGTGGCGGCGATGTCCTCCGCCACGCCCAGACGGCCGAGGGGGATCTGCTTCTGCAGGGCCTCGGCGGCCGTGGCGGGGAGCGCCGCGGTCATGTCCGTCTGGATGAACCCGGGGGCGACGGCGTTCGCCGTGACGCCCCGTCCGGCGAGCTCGCGGGCCACGGCCTTGGTGAAGGCGATGACGCCGCCCTTGCTCGCCGCGTAATTGCCCTGACCGGCGTTGCCCATGATCCCGGAGACGGACGCGATGTTCACGACGCGCCCCCGCCGGCTCTTCATGAGGACCCGCGCCGCGGCCCGCGTCACGAAGAAGACGCCCTTCAGGTTCACGTCGATGACCCGGTCCCACTCCTCGTCCTTCATGCGCAGGAGGAGGTTGTCCCGGGTGATGCCGGCGTTGTTGACGAGGACGTCGAGCCCGCCCCCGTGCTCGACGGCCGCGTCCACGGCCGCCTTCGCCTGCGCGGCGTCGGTGACGTCGGTCCGCACGTAGCGGACGGCTCCGTCGGGCGCGAGCCCGATCGTCTCCTGCGCCGCCTCGTCGAGGACGTCGGCGATCGTGACCTTGGCCCCCTCGGCGGCCAGCGCAAGCGCGATGGCCCGGCCGATGCCGCGGCTGCCGCCGGTGACGAGGGCGGACACGCCGTCGAATTCGCGGGTCATGCGATCCTCCCGGCCGGCAAGGCCGCCAGCGCGTCCGCGTGGGGAATGCTCGTCACGGGCAGTCCGGCGTCGATCTTCTGGACGATGCCCGAGAGGACCAGGCCCGGCGCCACCTCGACGCCCCGCGTCGCCCCCGCCGCGCGCGCGGCGCGCACGCAGTCGAGGAAGCGGACGGGGCTCGTCACCTGCGCGACGAGGTTGGCCTTGATCTCCGCGGGGTCGTCGTGGGCGCGCGCCGTCACGTTGGACCACACGGGAAAGCGCGGACGGCGAACGGCGATGCCGCGGAGCGCGGCCTCGAGCCGACGGGCGCCGGGCGCCATGAGGGGGCTGTGGAACGCCCCCGCGACGTCGAGACGGATCGGGCGACGCACGCCCAGGGCCTTCGCCTCCTCCTCGGCCGCCGCGAGCGTCGGGAGGTCGCCCGAGACGACCACCTGGCCCGGGGCGTTCAGGTTCGCGACGACGCACACGCCGTGCGTGCGCTCGCGGGCCTTCGCGCAGGCCTCGGCGGCCTGCGCCTCCTCGCAGCGCAGCGCGCTCATGCCCGACGGCACGGCGGCGCTCGCCTCCTGCATGCCGAGGCCGCGCTCGCGCACGAGGACGAGGGCGTCCTTCAGCGAGAGCGCCCCGGCCGCCCAGAGGGCGGTGAACTCGCCGAGCGAGAGGCCGATGGCGCCCCCGATCGCGCCCTCGGGGAGGCGCCCGGTCGACCGCAGCGCCTCGACGATTGCGGCGCCCGTCGCGAGGATGGCCGGCTGCTGGATGTCGGTGCGCGTGAGCTCGGAGGCGGGTCCCTCGCGGCAGATCCGGAGGAGGTCGCAGCCGAGGACCTCGCCCGCGGCGTCGAAGACGGCGCGCGCCGCGGGGTGCGCGTCGGCCACGTCGGCGCCCATGCCGACGTGCTGGGCCCCTTGACCCGGCAGGAGGAGGACCGCGAAGCCGCTCACGCCGGCGCCCCGCCCCGGGTCACCGCCGCGAGCTCGGCCTCCACCTTCGCGGGGACGTCGCCGAGCGCGAGGTCGCGCGCCACGCGCAGCGCGTTCATCACGGCGCGCGGGTCGCTGCGCCCGTGGCCGATCACGTAGGCGCCGCGGACGCCGAGGAGCGGGGCGCCCCCGTACTCGGCGTAGTCGAGCCGCCGCGTCACCTCGCGCAGGACCGGGCCGACCGCGGGCGCGGTCGGGAGCGCTGCCTGCAGCAGCCCGATGATCATCTCGCCGAGCCCCTCGGCGGCCTTCAGGAGCACGTTGCCGACGAACCCGTCGCACACGACGACGTCCACGCCCGCGCCGAACACGTCGCGGCTCTCGACGTTCCCGATGAAGCCCGGGACGGGGTGGGCCCGGAAGAGCTCCCACGTCTCCTTCACGAGCTTGTTGCCCTTGTGCTCCTCCTCGCCGACCGAGAGGATGCCGACGCGGGGCTCCGCGACGCCGAAGGCCAGGCGGGCGTAGTGGCGCGCCATGAAGGCGTAGGCGTGCAGGTGCTCCGCGCGGGCGTCCACGATGCCGCCGCAGTCGACGACGACCGTCACGCCCTCGCGGCGCGGGAACGGGACCGCGATGCCGAGGCGCGTGACGCCCGGGATCTTCGGGCAGAACAGCGTGGCGGCCGCGACCGCGGCGCCGGTCGAGCCGAGGTTCACCACCGCGTCCGCGGCGCCCGACGCGAGGCACTCGGCCGTGACGCGGGCCGAGTTCCTGGGCTTCCCGCGCATCGCGCGGACGGGCTCCTCCCCCATCGCGACGACGCCTTCGGAGGCGACGATGCTCAGGCCGGCGGGGCGGGGACCGCGCGCCGCGAGCTCGTGCTCGAGCGCCGCCGGGTCGCCCACGAGGAGGACCTCGAGGTCGCCGAAATGGCGCAAGGCCTCCAGCGCTCCCTCCACGGGGGCCGCCGGGGCCTTGTCCCCACCCATCGCGTCGAGGGCGATGCGCACGCGGGGCTAGTCCTTCGCGACGACCTCGCGCTTCGCGTAGTGCCCGCAGTTCGGGCACACGCGATGGGGCGGCCGCTTGTATCCGCAGTTGTCGCAGCGAACCAGTTGGGGGACTTCGAGCGCGGCGTGGGAGTTGCGCTGGCCCCTCGTCCGCTTGCTCGTCTTTCGCTTCGGGACCGCCATGGCGCGTCGAGGTCCGTTCCGGGTCGCCGTCCGGGGGGGGCAGCCGGCACGCACCGGCCACGCCCCACCGTCAACGGGCTAGAAACCCAAGGGGAAGGGGCGGAAGGTACGGGTGCCCGGGGGCTCGGTCAAGCCGCGGCGGCGGCGTCGGACGCTCCCCCGGTCAGGCGACGGCGAGAAGAGACCGTACGCGCTCGCGCACGGCGTCGAGCGCCGCGGCCACCTTCGAGCGGTCGAGCCCCTGGCCCTGGGCCATGTCGGGCCGGCCGCCGCCGCCGCCGCCGAAGATCGTCCCGGCGAGCTTTAGGAGCGCGCCCGAGTCGAACCCCTTGGCGACGGCCCCGGGCTTCGCCGCCGCGAGCACCGGCGCCTTGTCGCCGGCCTCCCCGACGAGGAACCCGGCGTCGACGCCCGCGCGAGCGACCGCGTCCCACAGGCCCCGCAGCCCCTTCGCGTCGACGCCGGGCGCCGGGGCGATCAGGATCCGCAGGCCACCGAGATCGGTCGCCTCCGTCGCGAGCCGGTCGGCGAGACGCGCGCCCGCGTCGGCCGCGGCCTTCTCCTGCTGGCGGCGCAGGTCCCGCAGCTCCTCCTGGAGCGCGGTCACCCGCGCGGCGAGCTCGGGCGGGGCGGCCTTCACGAGGCCCGCGAGCTCGCGCAGGCGGTCGCGGTCTTCGCGGGCCGCGGCGACGGCGCCGAGACCCGTGACCGCCTCGAGGCGCCGCACGCCGGAGGCGACGGCGCCCTCCGACGTCACGCGGAACGAGCCGATGTCGCCGGCGCGCATCACGTGGGTGCCGCCGCAGAGCTCGCGGGAGACGCCCGGCACGCCGACGACGCGCACGCGGTCGCCGTAGTTCTCGCCGAACAGCGCGACCGCGCCGGAGGACTTGGCCGCCTCGGTGTCCATCACGTCCGTCGAGACGCCGGTGTTGTCGAGCACCCAGCGGTTGACGAGGTCCTCGATCGCGGTGACTTCCTCGGGCGTCACCGCCCGCGGGTGGCTGAAGTCGAACCGCAGGCGGTCGTGCGCGACGAGCGAGCCCTTCTGCTGGACGTGAGCCCCCAGCACGCGCTTCAGCGCCTCGTGCAGGAGGTGCGTCGCCGTGTGGTTGCGCCGGGTGGCGTCGCGCCGCGCGCGGTCGACGCGCGCCTCGACCGTCGCGCCGACCTCCAGCGTGCCCGCGGCGACGCGCGCCACGTGGAGGTGGAAGCCCTCGCTCGCCTTCGTGTCGCGCACCGCGGCGCGCACGGCGCCGTCGGCCGTCGCGATCTCGCCGCCGTCGCCCGCCTGGCCGCCACCCTCCGCGTAGAAGGGCGTCCTGTCGAGGATCACGGTGACGTCGGTCCCCGCCGGCGCGCGGTCGACCGACCGGTCGCCCGCGATGAGTCCCACGACGCGGCAGGTCGCCGCGTAGCCGCCGTCCGGCCCGTCGTGGTAGCCGACGAACTCCGTGGGCATGCCGCCCCGGACCTTCACCTCGCCGAGCGGCCCCGCGGCGAACACGTCGCCCGCCATCTTGCTGGCCGCGCGCGCCCGCTCGCGCTGGCCCGAGAGCTCGCGCTCGAAC
>DATLLK010000088.1:0-3933 GCA_035537895.1 Planctomycetota bacterium | reverse complement strand
GTGACGTCGCCCGTCGGGTAGTTCCCGTCCATGCAGGCCATGCAGAAGCGCGTGATCGCCTTCGTCGGGCCCTTCACGGCCTTCACCATGCCCGGGATCGTCATGTAGACGAGCGCGTCGGCGCCGATCGCCTTCGCGATCCGCTCGTGCGTCTTCAGGCGCCGCGCGATGAACTCGTGGCGCGTCTGCATGTCGATGCCGTAGACGCACGGGTGCTGGATCGGAGGGGCGCTCGACGCGAGGTAGACCTCCTTCGCGCCCGCCTCGCGGACCATGCGGATCACCTCGCGCGTCGTCGTGCCGCGCACGATCGAGTCGTCGACGAGCAGGACCTTCTTGCCCTCGACCTCCATCGGCAGGACCGTCAGCTTCGCGCGGACGTTCTTCACCCGGTTCGCCTGCCCCGGCATGATGAAGGTCCGCCCGACGTAACGGTTCTTCAGCAGGCCCTCGCGGTACTTGGCCCCGAGCACGCGGGCGCACTCGAGCGCCGACGCGCGCGCCGTGTCGGGCACGGGGACGACGACGTCGGGCTCGAGCTCGCGCTCGCGCACGAGGTGGGCGAGCTGCTCGCCGAGGCGCAGCCGCGCGCGGTAGACGGAGACGTCGTCGATCACGCTGTCGGGGCGCGCGAAGTAGATGTACTCGAACACGCACGGCCGGTGGCCCTCGGGGCCCGTGCCGCCGACGACCTTGCGCGCGAGCCGCCCGTCCATCCCGATCACGACGCACTCGCCGGCCTTCAGGTCGCCCTCGATCTCGTAGCCGAGGACCTGGAGGACGGCGCTCTCGCTCGCGACGACCCAGGAGGTCTTGCGGCCCTCGCGGCGGCGGCCGAGGATCGCCGGCTTGATGCCGTAGGGGTCGCGGAAGGCGACGAGTCCGTGGCCGCCCACGATCGCGGCCGCGCTGTAGGAGCCGCGCACGCGGCGGAACACCTCGGCGACGGCCTCGAAGGCGCGCTGGGCGAAGTTGCCGTCCTTGATGCGGTCGAGCGCCGCCGCGAACACGTTGAGGATCGCCTCGACGTCGCAGTTCGTGGAGAGCCGGCGGCGGTCCTTGTCGCCCAGCTCCTTGCGCAGCGCCATGTAGTTGGTGACGTTGCCGTTGTGCGCCATCGCGATGCCGTACGGCGAGTTCGTGTAGAGGGGCTGGGCGTCCTCCGCCGTGCCCCCGCCGACGGTCGGGTACCGGGTGTGGCCGACGGCGATCCGGCCCTTCAGGCGGCCGATCGAGGCGTCGTCGAAGCACTCCCGGACCAGCCCGGTGCCGCGCTGGACGTGGAAGGTCTCGCCGTCGAAGGTCGCGATGCCCGCCGCGTCCTGGCCGCGGTGCTGGACCACGAGGAGCGCGTCGGCCATCTCCTGGGCGACCGGGCCGTGGCCGAACATGCCGATGAAGCCGCACATGGACGGGCGGGGTGCTCCGGGTTGTCGTGTGGGAGAACGTGGCCGGGAGGCCGGGGGCGACAGTCTACGGGAGGGGGGTGCCTTCCGCACGGTTCGCGGAGGCGGACGAAACGGGCGCGCGCGTCAGGCGACGGGCGCCTCCAGGACCTCGACGGACGGTTCCTCGAGGCCCTCCGGCCCCGGTACGGCCTCGAGCGCCGTCACGCGGGCGGCGGCCGACACGTCCCGTGCGACCTCCTCCCATCGCGCATGCAGCGCGGCGGGCAGGGTCAGGCGGGCCCGCGGGATCGGCTTCGCCGGGGAGACCTTGTGCTCCGAGCGCCAGCGCCGCAGCGCCGCGAGCGAGCGGACCGCGGCGTCCCACGCGAGGAGCGCGGGGTCCTCGGCCGCGGGCCGGGTCGCGGAGGGCCACGGGGCGCGGGTGACCGAGGCCATGCCCTCCGCCCCGCGGAAGTGGGCCTGGTGGACCGCCTCCGCCACGTGGGGCACGAACGGGGCGAGGAGGCGGATCACCGTCCACAGGACGTCGTAGGCCGCCGCCTGCGCGCTCCGTCGCTCGGCGAGGCGCTCGGGCGCGGCGTCGTAGAGGCGGTCCTTCGCCATCTCGAGCCAGTTGTCGCAGAGATCGCCCCAGAAGAACTCCTCCACGCGCTTCTTGGCGAGCCCGAACTCGTAGGCGTCGAGCAGGTCCGTCGCCTCGGCGACGGTCCACGCGAGGCGGGCGCGGATCCCGGCGTCGACCGTGCGCCCGGGCGCCTGCGGCGCCGACGGGTCGCGGCCGGCGAGGTGGGGGAGCACCAGCCGGGCCGCGTTCCACAGCTTGACGCAGAGGCGCCGGCCCGAGGCGAGGTCCTCCTCGCTGTAGGGGTAGTCGGTGCCGAGCTTGGCCGAGAGCGCCCAGTAGCGGACGGCGTCCGCGCCGTGCTTCGCGATGAGCTCGTTCGGGTCGCTCGGCGCGTTGCCCTTCGACTTGCTGATCTTCTCGCCGGCCATGAGCACGAGCCCCGAGACCATCGCGTCCCGCCACGGGACCTCGCGGAAGTGGAGCCACGACTTCGCGATCGTGTAGAAGGCCCACGTCCGGATGATCTCGTGGGCCTGGGGCCGCATCGAGAGCGGGAGGGGCGCCCGCGGCGCGTTCCCCGCCTCGCCCCACCGCGCGTTCACCTGCGGCGTCTCGCTCGACGTCGCCCACGTGTCCATCACGTCGCGCTCGGGCTCGAGGTCCGTCGAGCCGCAGGAGGGGCACGGTCCGTGGGGGGGCCTGACCGTGGGGTCCACGGGCAGGTCCTCGTCGCGCGCGAGGAGGACCCCGTCGCAGCGGCGGCAGTGCCAGAACGGGAAGGGCACCCCGTAGAAGCGCTGGCGCGAGACGCACCAGTCCCACTCGAGGTTCTCGACCCAGTTGCGGTAGCGCTTGCCCATGTAGTCGGGCAGCCAGCGGATCTTCTCGCCCTGGGCGATCAGGTCGGCCTTCTTGTCGAGCAGGCGCACGAAGACCTGCTTCGTCGCGAGGAACTGGACGTCGGTCTTGCACCGCTCGTGCGTCGCGACGGGGTGGACCACGTCCTTGCCTCCGAGGACGAGGCCCGCCTCCTCGAGGCGCAGGAGGATCGCCTTCCGGGCCTTGTTCACGTGGAAGCCCTGCTCGGGACCGGCGAGCGCGGTCATCGTGCCGTCGCGCGCGATCGCCTGGCGCAGGGGCAGCCCGTGCTTCTGGAACCACTCGACGTCCGTCCGGTCGCCGAACGTGCAGCACATGACGATCCCGGTGCCCTTCTCGGGGTCCACCTTCTCGTCGGCGAGGATGGGGACGTCGCGCCCGCCCTCGAGCGGCACGCGCGCACGCTGTCCCACGAGGTCCTTCGCGCGCGGGTGGGACGGGTGCAGGAAGACCGCCACGCACGCCGGGAGGAGCTCGGGTCGCGTCGTCGCGATCTCCACGTTCCCGCCCGCCGCCAGGTCGAAGCGGATCGTCGTGAAGCGGGAGGGCTTCTCCTTCGATTCCAGGTCGGCCTGCGCGAGCGCCGTGCCGCACTGCGTGCACCAGAGGGTCGGCGCCTCCTTCAGGTACGCCTCGCCCTTCTTCCAGAGGTCGAGGAAGCCGCGCTGCGAGATGCGCTGGCAGCGCTCGTCGATCGTGCTGTAGGCGAGCGACCAGTCGGCGCTCACGCCGAGCCGGCGCATGAACCCCTCGAACTCGCGCTCGTACTTGCGCGAGGTCTCGAGGCAGAGCCGGATGAAGTCGGGACGCGGCATGTCCCGGCCGCGCACCCCGTGCTCCTGCTCGGCGAGCCGTTCCGTCGGGAGCCCGTTGCCGTCGAAGCCGAAGGGGTAGAAGACGTTGAAGCCCCGCATCCGCTTGTAGCGGACGACGCACTCCGCCTGCGTGTACGAGAAGACGTGCCCGATGTGCAGGCTGCCCGAGACCGTCGGCGGCGGCGTGTCCACGGAGAAGACCGGCGCGCTCGACGCCGGGTCGAAGGCGTGGCAGCGCTCGGCCTCCCACAGGGCCTGGGCCGTG
>DATLLK010000087.1:0-6979 GCA_035537895.1 Planctomycetota bacterium | reverse complement strand
CCCGAGATCGTGGCGATGGGCAAGTGGCACGAGACCTACGCCTTCCGCGTCGGGCCCCGAGGCGACTTCCGGTTCCTCGCCGAGGTGCTCGGCGGCACCTACCCCGTCCCGCTCGGATCGCAGACGGGCGCTCCCGTGACGCCGCGAGAGGGGATCACCTCGACCGTCGGCCTGCTCGACGAACGCGGCACGGTCCGCTTGCGCCAGGGAGGGCTCTCCGAGTCGAAGTTCAACCCGTCGGACCCCGACGCGGGCTCCGAGACCGAGGTCGCGCTCGGCCTCGTCCCCTACCTCGCCCACCCCGCGCCGCGAACGGCACTCGTGATCGGCCACGGCGCCGGATGGACCGTCGAGACGCTCCTCGCCTCGCGCCTCGAGCGCGTGGACGTCGCCGAGCTCGAGCCCGCCGTCCTCGACGTCGTCGAGGCCTACCGCGGACCGCTCGAGGTGCGCCGCGCCGGCAACGCGCGCCTGCACGTGACCGACGGGCGCCTCCTGCTCCGGGAGGCGGCGGCCGAGGGCGGCCGCTACGACCTCGTCGTCTCGCAGCCGAGCCACCCGTGGGTGCCCGGCGCGGGCCACCTCTTCACGAGCGACGCCTACCGTCTCGCGCGCTCGGCCCTCAACGAAGGCGGGGTCTTCGCCCAGTGGCTCAACGTCTTCAACATGGACGCCGACCTCCTGCGGACGGCGCTCGCCTCCTTCGCGACGGTGTTCCCCGAGGCCTGGGGCTTCCTCTTCCACGACGAGATCGTGCTCGTCGGCTTCCGTGACGCGGGCCGCATCGATCCCGCGCGCTGGCGGGCGGCGTTCGACCGCGAGCCGGTCGGCGACCGCGCGCGCGCCGCGGGCATCGACGGCCCGGGCGACCTGCTCCGCCGGATCGTCTTCGACGGCGCGGGCCTGCGCCGGCTGGCCGGGAGCGCCCCCCCCTCGACGGACGACGAGCCGCGCCTCGAGACGGGGCTCGCCTGGTCGATCTTCACGGGGGCGCAGCACCCGCAGAAGGAGAAGGGCGAGCTCGTCCGCACCCTCCAGTCCGCCTTCCCCCCCGACTTCGTGACGCTCGTCCCCGACGCCGCCGGCCGCGAGCGCCTCCTCGCCGAGAGCGCGGCGAGCGCGGTCGCCGCGGGCGGCGACATGGCGCGACGCTGGGCCCGCGACGTCCCCTTCGACGGCGGCGTCCTGGGCCGGCGCGCGCGCGCGAAGGAGCGGCTCGCGGCGTCGAACGCCACGGGCCTCGCGGACGCGGCGCGGCGACGGCTGCGCGAGGACGCCGTGAGCCTCCTGCAGGAGGCCCTGCGGCTGCGTCCCGACGACGGGGGCACGGCCCGCGAGCTGCTCGACGCGCTCCAGCAGGCGGGTCGCGGCGCCGATGCGGTCGCGACGGGCGCGGACCTCGTCGCGCGGCGACCCGACGACGGTCCCCTGGTCGCCGAGCATGCGCGCGCGCTCGTCGGCGCGGGCCGCGAGCAGGACGCGCGCGAGGCCTTCGAGCGCGCGATGGCCGCGACGTCGCCCCCGGCCCCCGCCGGCACGGGCATGCGCCTCGCCCGCCTCCACCTCTCCGCCACGCCGCCCCGGAGCGAGGCGGCGCGCGACGCCCTGCGCGCCGACGCGTCCCTCGACAACGACCGCGAGGCGCTCGAGACGCTGCTCGGGCTCGAGATCGAGACCTCGGACGATCCGGCGACGGACACGGAGGAGGTGGCGCGCGCGCGGAAGCGGCTCGCCGAGGCGGAGCGCGCCGCCGGCGTCGCCGCGCTCGCCCGCGCCCGCCGCAACCTCTACGACGACGTCGCGACCGGCCTCGCGGCGGCCCGCGAGGCGACGGAGCTGCGCCCGGACGACCCCGTGGCGTGGCGGTGGCGCGGCTGGCTCGAGCTGCGCGACGGATCGTTCGAGGCGGCGGCCACCTCGCTCGCGAAGGCCGTGGACCTGGCCGAGGACCGGCCGACCGAATGGCGCCGCGCCCGCGCCTGGCTGCGACTGTTCGGGCGCGACCCGGCCGAGCTCGACTCGGCCGCCGCCGTGGAGACCGCGAATTGACCACTCAAGCGGACGACGCCCCCCTCCTCGTGGAGACGCAGGGCGACCTCGCCCGTCTCGCCGAGCGCCTCGCCCGCGAGCCGCGGGTCGCGCTCGACACGGAGGCCGACTCCCTCCACGCGTTCCGCGAGCGCGTCTGCGTGGTGCAGGTCAGCGTCCCCGGCCTCGACGCCATCGTCGACCCGCTGAAGGTGCCCGACCTCTCGCCCCTCCGCGAGGTCGTCGCGCGCCCCGACGTGGAGATCGTCTTCCACGGAGGCGACTACGACATCACCGTGCTCTCGCGCGACCACGGGTTCTCGTTCGGCCGCGTCTTCGACACGATGATCGCGGCCACGCTGCTCGGCGTCGAGAAGGTGGGCCTCCAGGCGTTGGTCGAGGCCGAGTGGGGCGTGCTCCTGTCGAAGAAGTTCCAGACCTCGGACTGGAAGCGTCGCCCGTTCTCCCCCGCCCAGGTGGAGTACCTGCGCAGCGACACGCGCTACCTGCTCGAGCTGCGGGAGCGGCTGACCGCCCGGCTCGCGGCGGCCGACCTCGAGGAAGAGGCGGCGATCGAGTTCCGACGGCTCGCGACGCGCCGGGGCGCGCCCCACGGCGACGACCCCGAGGCCTGGCGCCGGGTGCGCGGGGCGGACCGTCTCGACGCCCGGGGCCGCGCGGTCTTCGCGCGGGCCTTCGCGTGGCGCGACGAGGTCGCGGCCCGGCACGACGTCCCGCGCTTCCGCGTCGTGACGAACGACGCGCTCGTGGCGCTGGCCACGAATCCCCCCGCCGACCTCGCGGCGCTCGGCAAGGTCCCCGGCACGGAAGGCACAGTGCGCGCGGGCGACGGAGAGGCCCTGCTCGCGGCCCTCCTCGCGGGCGTGGACGACGCCGCCCGCGGAGAGGGGCCGGCGGCGCTCGAGCGGCCGCGCCTGACGTCCGAGGAGCGGTCTCGTCGCGACGCGGCGCGGGGGCGCGAGGAGCGCCTGCGTGCGTGGCGGACCCACGAGGCGCGCCGGCGGCAGGTTCCCAACGTCGTCGTGCTGCCCAACCCGGCGCTGCTCGCCTTCGCCGAGGACCCGCCGCTCGACGTGGCGGCGGTCGCGGCCCATCCGGACTGCGGGCGCAAGCGCGCCGCCCTCTACGGGACCGCGATCCTCGAGGCGCTGGCGGGTCCGGCCCCGAAGTAGCGGGGGACGGGGGGCGCCGACCTAGTAGTCGTCGCCGAGGTCGTCGTCGAAGTCCTCGTCGTCGTCGTCGTCGTCCTCTTCGTCGTCGTCGTCCTCGTCGTCATCCTCGTCGTCGTCGTCCTCGTCCTCGTCGGCGTCTTCCTCTTCGTCGACGTCCTCTTCCTCGAGGTCCTCCTCCTCTTCCTCTTCCTCCTCTTCTTCTTCCTCTTCCTCCTCCTCCTCGTCCGCCTCTTCCTCTTCCTTGTCGTCGGCTTCCTCGTCGTCCGCCTCGTCGTCGTCCTCGGCGTCGTCCTCCTCCTCGTCGCCGTCGGGCTCCGCCGGCGCCTCCTCGGGCTCCTCCTTCTTGCGGCGGGGGCCGAGGATCGAGGCCAGCAGCATCTCGAGGTCCGAGTCCTCACGTGAGACGTCGAGAGGCAGGTGGTACATGCGTCGCTCCGAAGCGCCGGGAGGCCTTGGCGGGGCGGTAGTGATACCGGCGAGGGAGGGGGAGTCAAGCAGACCGCTCCAGTGGGCCCGATCCCCCGTCGCGGGGAGGGGGGACAGGGGTAGACTCCGCCCGCACGGCCCCCCATCGGGCCCCGTGTCCATCGGAGGGTTGCCGTGCGCGTCGCCGTGGCGCAGATCGACACGACGGCAGGGGACATCGCCGGCAATGCGCGACGGATCGGTCGCGCATGGACCCGTGCGCGGGAGGCAGGCGCCGACCTCCTCGTGGTGCCCGAGCTGGCCGTCGTGGGATACCCCCCGCGCGACCTGCTGCTGCGGGACGGGGTCGTCCGGGCGGCCGAAGAGGCCGTCGCGCGCCTCGTGGCCGAGCATGCGGCCGGTCCGGCCGCGCTCCTCGGGACGGTGGTCAGGAACGCGGCGCCCGCGGGCCGCGCCCTCCACAACGCCGCGGTCCTCGCACGCGGCGGCCGGATCGAGACGGTCTACCGCAAGCGTCTCCTGCCCACCTACGACGTCTTCGACGAGACGCGCTACTTCGCCCCGGGCGGCGGGCCCGCGGTGGTCGAGGTCGCGGGCCTCTCGATCGGGCTCGCGATCTGCGAGGACCTCTGGGTGAACGACCCCGTCGGCGGGCGAAGGCTCTACGACGCGGATCCGCCGATGGACCTCGTGCGGGCGGGTGCCGAGGTGGTCGTCTGCCTCTCCGCCTCCCCCTACCACGCCGGCAAGGACGAGCGCCGCGAGGCCCTGTTCGCCGCGGAGGCGAGACGGATGCGTCGCCCGGTGGTCTCGGTCCAGCTCGTGGGCGGCAACGACGACGTGCTCTTCGACGGGCGCAGCCGCGTGTTCGACGCGGAGGGCCGTGTCGTCGCACAGCTCGCGGCCTTCGCGGAGGACTTCGCCGTCGTCGAGGTGCCCGGGGGGCGGTCGAAGGTCCCGGAGGCCCCGCCGCTCGCGCCCGCCGAGGAGCTCCGCCAGGCCCTCGTCATGGGGCTGCGCGACTACTCGGCGAAGTCGGGGCTCGGTAGCGCCGTCCTCGGCCTCTCGGGCGGCGTGGACTCGGCCGTCGTGGCCTGCCTCGCCGTCGACGCGCTCTCCGCCTCGCGCGTCCACGCGGTCGCCATGCCGGGCCCCTTCTCGGCGCCCGAGAGCGAGCGCGACGCCGCGCTGCTCGCCCGCACGCTCGGCATCGACTGCCGCGTCGTGCCGATCGGCGAGGTCTACGAGGCCTACCTCGGCGTGCTTCGGCCCCACCTCGAGGGCCGCCCCTTCGACACGACGGAGGAGAACGTCCAGGCGCGCATCCGCGGCAACTTCCTCATGGCCCTGTCGAACAAGTTCGGCCACCTCGTGCTCACGACGGGGAACAAGTCCGAGCTCGCGGTCGGCTACTGCACGCTCTACGGCGACATGAGCGGCGGTCTCGCGGTGATCTCCGACGTCTGGAAGACCCGCGTCTACGAGCTGGCCCGGCTCTACGGCGACCGCATCCCGGCGTACACGATCGAGCGGCCGCCCTCGGCGGAGCTGCGGCCCGACCAGCTGGACACGGACAGCCTGCCGCCCTACGACACGCTCGACCGCATCCTCAGGCGCCGCGTGGAGGAGGGCGCGTCGTTGCGCGACCTCGTCGCCGACGGCGAGGACCCCGCGATCGCGGAGCGCGTGCTGCGCATGGTGGAGCGAAACGAGTACAAGCGCCGCCAGATGGCCCCGGGCCTGAAGGTGACGCCGCTGGCCTTCGGGGTGGGGTGGCGCATGCCCATCGCCCGCCCCGTGGACCTGTCCGGCGAGCGCTGAGATCGGAGGAAGCGATGCGGGTGCACTTCGTCCATCACCCCGAGGACCGGGCGTTCGTCGCCGAGCTCGTGCGCGTCATGGCCGCCCATCGGTTCGAGCCCCTCGAGTCGCCCGAGGGCAGCGACCTGGCCGTCGTGCTGGCCTCGAAGGCGGCGCTCCGGGACGGGCTGGGCGCGGCGCCGTTGCAGGCGCTCGCGGCGGGCGTGCGCACGGTGACGATCGTGCTCGGCAACGCCGTCATCCCCGACCGGTTCCCCGTCCCGCGCAAGCACATCCCGCACGTGAGCGACGTGGCCTCCGCCCTGCGCCTCCTCGAGGACCAGCGCCGGACCGCCTCCGCGAAGATCGCGGAGGGGAAGCGCGAGCTGCTGGGCTACGGCGTTCTGCTCGCCTTGCTCGCACGTGGCTAACGCGCCTGGGTCGGGCGTCCTGACGGGATAGTCAGGCCACGCGTAGGATCCTCCCCTCGGGCGGGACCCGATGGGAGGACGGAACGCGTGGGATCGGGCCGCGGTAACTTCGGGATGCTCCTGATCGCGGCGGCATGCCTGGTGGGCTGCGGGGGAGGCGGCGGCGGCGGTCCCCCGCCCGTCCCCCCGATGGTCGTGACCTCGGACCCCTTCCAGGAGGACGTCCTCCACTACGTCGAGATCGAGGTCGCGGGCGACGACCTCGACGACCTGGTCCCGGACCGCGAGGAACGGGTGCCCGCCCTCCTGCGCTACGACGGCGTGGATCTCGAGAACGTGGGCGTGCGGATCAAGGGACACGCGACGGCCCGCCCCTCTACCGACAAGCCGCCGTTCAGCGTCAAGACCAACGAGTTCGTGAAGGGCCAGGCCCTGCACGGGGTCAAGCGGTTCTCGCTGAACAACTGCGTGCAGGACCTGTCGTTCCTCGCCGAGGACCTCTCCTACGAGGTGTGGCGCCGCGCGGGGGCGCCGGTCCGGCGCAGCGCGCACGCGCGCGTGACGTTCAACGGGCGCTACCTCGGCGTGTTCGTCGTGACGCAGTCCTACGAGGACGAGTTCCTCGATCAGGCCTTCGCCGACGACTCCGGCAACCTCTACGAGGGCGTCCACGGTGAGGACATCACCGACCCGTACGCGCTCGAGCTCGACACGAACGACGACGTGAACGACCGCAGCCACCTGCAGGCGCTCGCCGACGTCGTGCAGTTCGCGTCGGACGCGGATCTCCCGGCCGCCCTCGAGGCCATCCTCGACGTGGACGCCTTCCTCACGTACTGGGCCGTCGAGGCGCTCGTCGACCACTGGGACGGCTACGCCGGCCAGAACGAGCTGCTGTCGCCGATCGGGACGCTGGGCCCGAGCAACTGGCAGGCGTACGACGACCCCGCGACGGGCCTCTTCACGTGGTTGCCGCACGGCACCGACCAGGCGATGCAGCGCGAGCACGTCCCCGTGCTCCGGCCGCCGGCCTCGAACTCCTCGCTCACGGCGCGTCTCTTCGCGCACCCGCTGTACCGCGCCGCGTACGAGGACCGCCTG
>DATLLK010000086.1:0-4686 GCA_035537895.1 Planctomycetota bacterium | reverse complement strand
GAAGGAGGGAGCGAAGGACGGGGCGGCGATGGGCGACGGCTAGGCGTGCCGTCCGACGTCCGCTACGAGGTTCGCGGCGGCGCGGTCCTCGTGCCGGTGAAGGTCGTCCCGGGCGCATCGAGGTCGCGCGTCGTGGGCCCGCTCGGCGACCGGCTGAAGGTCGCGGTCGCGGCCCCTCCCGAGCGCGGCGCGGCGAACGAGGAGGTCGAGCGCCTCCTCGCGGAGAGGCTGGGCGTGCCGGCGTCCTCGGTTCGCGTGGTGTCGGGCCACGCCGACCCGAGGAAGACGGTGGCGGTCCCCGGGACGGACGCCGCCGCCGTGCGGAAGGCGCTGGAGGACGGCGGACGATGACGAAGCCCGCGCGCGTGGCGTTCCTGCTCTCGGGATCGGGCACCACGCTCGAGAACCTCCTGCGTCAGGCGGACGCGGGCGCGACGCCCGCCCGCGTGGTCGTCGCGGTGGCGGACCGACCCGGCGCGCGGGGCCTCGAGCACGCGCGGACACGCTCGATCCCGACGGCCGTCGTCGAGCGCCGGGCGTTCCCCGACCAGGCGACGTTCGACGCGGCGATGGACGCCGTCGTGCGCCCCCACGCCCCCGACCTCGTCCTGATGGGCGGCTTCCTCTCGCTGTGGCGCCTCCCCTCCGACCTCCGCGGGCGAGCGATGAACGTGCATCCCGCCCTCCTCCCCGCGTTCGGCGGGCGCGGCTACTACGGCGAGCGCGTCCACCGCGCGGTGCTCGAGGCGGGGGTGAAGGTGACCGGCTGCACCGTCCACTTCGTGGACGACGAGTACGACCACGGTCCGATCGTCGCCCAGGCGGTCGTCCCCGTGGAGGAGGACGACACCCCCCACTCGCTCGCGCACCGCGTTCAGGAGGCCGAGCGCCGACTCTTCCCGGAGTGCGTGCGCCTCTTCGCGGAGGGTCGCCTGCGGGTCGAGGGACGCCGCGTCCGCGTCCTCCCCCCCGCGACGGTCGGACCGCGTGGCTGAGCCGACCGGCCCCTCCACGCCGGAGGCGGCCCGGGCGCGCGCGCGCGCCCTCGCGACCGAGGCCCTCGAGGCCGGCCGGCCGACCGCGTGGTTCGAGCGCCTCTACCGCGCGGCCGCCGGCGACCCCGCGGGCGTGCCCTGGGCGGACCTCGTGCCCAACCCCGCGCTCGCCGCATGGGCGGCGCGTCCGGGCGCGCTCGCGGGCGCGCGGACCGCGTGCGTCGTCGGCTGCGGGCTCGGGCACGACGCGGAGCACCTCGCCCGCCTCGGACTCCGGGTCACGGCGTTCGACGTCGCGCCGGAGGCGATCGCGTGGGCGCAGCGGCTCCACCCACGGACGACCGTGGTCTACGAGGTCGCCGACCTCTTCGCGCTCCCCGCCGCGTGGCGCGCTGCGTTCGACCTCGTCGTGGAGGTCTACACGCTCCAGGCGCTGCCGCGCGCCGTGCGCGGCGCGGCGGCGCGGGCGGTGCGCTCGCTCGTCGCGCCGGGAGGCCGGATCCTCCTCTACACGCGCGTGCGCGAGGACGGCCCCGTGGACGAGCGCGCGGAGGGGCCGCCCTGGCCGCTCGGCCGCGGCGAGCTCACGGCGCTGTTCGCCCCGTTCGAGCCGGAGGCGCCGTGGACCGAGGAGCGGTCGGAGCAAGACCCGCGGGTGACGCGGGTCTTCGGCGTGCTCCGGGCGCCGTCGCGCTGATCAGCGGGGGCCGCCGAAGTCGGCGTCGATCACGTCGTCGGGCTTCTTCCCCTCGGACTCGGCCGTGGAGGACGGAGCCTCGGCGGGCGCCTTCTTCGCGGCCTCCTCGTAGAGGATCTTCGCGACCTCCTGGCTCGCCGTCAGCAGGTCCTCGACGGCCTTGTCGATCGCCTTCGCGTCGCCGCCGTCGCGCGCCTGGGTGACGGCGCGCTTCTTCTCCTCGATGCGCTCGCGCACCTCGGCCGGCGCCTTCTCCCCGTGCTCCTTCAGGAGCTTCTCGATCTCGTAGACCGCCTGCTCGGCCTTGTTGCGCGACTCGGCGAGCGCCCGCCGCGTGTCGTCCTCGGCCGCGTGCGCCTCCGCGTCGCGGCGCATCTTCTCGACCTCGTCCTTCGAGAGGCCCGAGGAGGACTGGATGACGATCTTCTGCTCCTTGCCCGTCCCCTTCTCCTTCGCCGAGACGTTAAGGATGCCGTTCGCGTCGATGTCGAGCGTCACCTCGATCTGCGGCAGGCCTCGCGGCGAGGGCGGGATGCCGGCCAGCATGAAGCGGCCGAGCGTCCGGTTGTCGACGGCCATCTTGCGCTCGCCCTGGAGGACGTGCACCTCGACCTGCGGCTGGTTGTCGGCCGCCGTCGAGAAGACCTCCTGCTTGCGGGTGGGGATCGTCGTGTTGCGGGGGATCAGGACGTGCATCAGGCCGCCCATCACCTCGACGCCCAGCGAGAGCGGGGTCACGTCGAGCAGCAGCAGGTCCTTCAGCGTCTCGTCGCCCGAGAGCACGCCCGCCTGGATCGCCGCGCCGAGCGCGACGCCCTCGTCGGGGTTGATGCTCTTGTTGCCCTCGCGGCCGAAGATCTCCTTCACGTAGGCCTGGACGAGCGGCACGCGGATGCTGCCGCCCATCAGGATCACCTCGGTCAGGTCGGAGGGCTTGACCTTGGCGTCCTCGATGCACTTGAGGCAGGGCTGGCGGACCTTCTCGACGATGGGCTCGATGATCTGCTCGAACCGCGCGCGCGTCAGGGTCTTCGCGAGGTGCTTGGGCCCGGCGGCGTCCGCCGTGATGAAGGGCAGGTTGATCTCGGTCTGCATCGAGCCCGAGAGGTCGCACTTCGCCTTCTCGCAGGCCTCGCGCAGCCGGTGGAGCGCCATCATGTCCTGGCGCAGGTCGATGCCCGCGTCGCGCTTGAACTCCTCGGCGACCCAGTTGACGAGCGCGTGGTCGAAGTCGTCGCCGCCGAGGTGCGTGTCGCCGTTGGTCGCGAGGACCTCGAACACGCCCTCCTTGCCGATCTCGAGGATCGAGATGTCGAACGTGCCGCCGCCGAGGTCGAACACGGCGACCTTGCCCGTCCGCTTCTTGTCGAGGCCGAAGGCGAGCGCCGCGGCCGTGGGCTCGTTCAGGATGCGGCGGACGTTCAGCCCGGCGATCGTGCCCGCGTCCTTGGTCGCCTGGCGCTGGCTGTCGTTGAAGTAGGCCGGCACCGTGATGACGGCGTCCTTCACGGGGTGGCCGAGGTAGTCCTCCGCCGACTTCTTGAGCGCCTGGAGGACCTGCGCGGAGATCTCGGGCGGCGTGTAGGTCTTGCCCCGCACGTCCACTTTGACGAGCTCGTCGGGGCCGCCGACGACCTTGTAGGACACGAGCTTCTCCTCCTGGCCCACCTCGCGGTGGCGTCGCCCCATGAAGCGCTTGATGGAGAAGACGGTGTTCGCCGGGTTCGTGACGGCCTGGCGCTTGGCGGCCTGCCCCACGAGGCGCTCGCCACCCTCGGTGAACGCGACGATCGAGGGCGTCAGGCGGTGGCCGTCCGCGTTCACGATGACGCGGGGCTCGCCCCCCTCCATGACCGCGACGACCGAGTTCGTGGTCCCGAGGTCGATGCCGATGATGCGTTCCGCCATGATGGGTCCGATCTCCGTCGAGTCCGACGCCGCGAGGACGCCGGCACGCCGAGGGTTGAGCCGTGCCGCACTGGCACGGTCGACCGACGCGTTTTGGCCTAGGTCTCGTGCGGTCCCCCGGCCGTCACCGCGGGCAGGCTCGACAGCCCGTACTCGCGGATCTTGCGATAGAGGGTCCGTTCGCTGATCCCCAGGAGGCTGGCCGCGCGCTCCCGATTGCCCCCGACGTCCCGCAGGGTGTTGGTCACGAGGACGCGTTCGACCTCGTCCAACTTGAGCCCCGACAAGGACTTGAGGGAATCCGGACCACGGTTCGCTTCCCGGGCGTAGAGGGGCACCGTGTCGGGGGCGAGAACGGGGTCGCGCGACATCAAGACCATCGCCTCGACGACGTTCCGTAGCTCCCGGACGTTGCCCGGCCAGCGGTAGCGTAGGAGCAAATCCAGGGCCTCTCGCGAGAACGACCGGGCGGGGCGGCCGTGGCGCTCGGCACTCTGCCGCAGGAACTGCATGGCGAGCAGAGGGACGTCGGCCAGCCGCTCGCGCAGCGGGGGCAGGTCGATCGTGACCACGCGGAGGCGAAAGTAGAGGTCCTCGCGGAAGCGCCCGTCTTCGACGGCCTGCCGCAGGTCCTTGTTCGTCGCGGCGATGAGCCGCACGTTCACGCGCACGGGGTCGTTGCTCCCGACGCGCACGATCTCGCCCGACTCGAGCGCGCGCAGGAGCTTCGCCTGCGAGGCGACGGGCATGTCCCCCACCTCGTCGAGGAAGAGCGTGCCCCCGTCGGCCGCCTCGAAGCGCCCCTTGCGCCGCGCGACGGCGCCGGTGAACGCGCCCCGCTCGTGGCCGAACAGCTCGCTCTCGAGCACGCCCTCGGCGAGCGCCGCGCAGTTGAGGGGGATGAACGGGCGGTTGCGCCGCGGTCCTGCGCGGTGGAGCGCCTGCGCGACGAGCTCCTTGCCGGTGCCCGACTCGCCCAGGATGAGCACGGTCGCGTCCGTGTCGATGACCTGGTTCATCACGTCGAGGAGCCGCTGCATCGCGGGCGTCTGCCCGATGATGCCCGGGAAGGCGAAGGTCTTGTCG
>DATLLK010000085.1:0-2270 GCA_035537895.1 Planctomycetota bacterium | reverse complement strand
CGCACCGCCGCCGGGTGGCGGGTCGACACGACCGCCGCGATCGTGGCGTCGCCGAACAGCACGGCACTCGAGCGGTCGGAGAAGTCGACGACACGGGTCATGTTCTCGGGCACGACCAGGAGGACCCAGTCGGGCACCGCGTCTCCCAGGGCGCGCACGTGGTGGCACTGCAGGCCGAAGGTCGTGCACGCCGACGCGAGGTCGAACGCCGGGACGTCGGCCCCGAGGGCATCGGCGATCCCCGCGGCCTCGGAGGGCGCGGTGTGATCGGGGCACGAGGTGCCGGCGATCACCATGCCCACGTCGGCCACGCTGATGCCCGCCCGCTCGATCGCCATGAGGGCGGCGCGACGGCCGGTCTCGGCGGTGGACACGAGCTGCGCCTCGCGCGCCGCGCGCACGTCGGCGTTGCGGGTCGCCCGGATGTAGTCGAGCGGCAGGACCGTGCGGCGGGAGCGGATGCCCGTCCGGCTCTGGATCCAGGCGTCGTTGGTGCCGATGTCGAGCGACTCGAGGAACGCGTTGTCGAGGACCGTCTCGGGGTGGAAGTGCCCGAGGCCGTGCACGTGGAGTGATGAATCCGCGCGGGACGAGGTCACGTCGGAGCGGACCCTAGCACTCCCCGTCCGGCGCCGTGAACAGGTCTCGCGCCTGTCGGACGAACGATTCCAGCGTGGCCCGGAGGACCTGGGGATCGCCCGCCTTCAGGAGGACCTCGGCGATGCCGGCGGCGCGCCATGCGTCGCGCTCGGCCCGGCCGAAGTCGGCCGCGGTGTAGAGCACGATGGGGGGGCAGCGGTCGCCGAGGGCGCCGATCACCTGCCGCGCGACCTCCTCGCCGCGCATGTCGGGCAGCCGGTCGTCGAGGACCATCGCCGCGTGGCCGCCGCCCGCGAGCTCGATCGCGCGACGCCCGGTCTCCGCCCGGACGAACGCCACGTCGAGCGGCGCGAGGGAGGCCTCGAGGGCGAGCAGGTTGGCCGGCTGGTCGTCGACGAGGAGGAGCGAGGGGCGGGTCACGACCGGTCTTAGCACCCCGCGCCTCGCTCGCCCGTCATGGCGCTGACCCCGCGCGATGCAGCGGCGGCCACGACGGCGTGCGCGTTCCGCGGACGTCACCCAGGCGGTCGAGGCGGAGGCGTCCGATGCCCTCACGGACGACGCGGGCGAGCATCTCGCCGTCGGCGTCGTGCATGGGGACCGCGAGCCGTCCCCCGAGGTTCAGCTGGGCGACCAGCGCCGGCGGCATGTCGGCCTGCGGGGTGGTGACGACGATGGCGTCGAACGGCGCCTGCTCCTCCCAGCCCTCGAGCGGGGGACCGGTCACGACACACGGACGCGCGCCCAGGCTCCCCAGCCGCCGGAGCAGCTCCGCGCGCTGCCCCTCGTCGGGCTCCACCAGGGTCACGTCCCGCGCCAGGCGCGCCACCACGGCCGCCACGTACCCGCCGTCGCCGCCGGTCACCAGGACCCGGTCGGAGGCCGTGATGCTGGCGGCGGAGAGCACCCGGGCCACCACCAGCGGCTCCGGCACCGCGCCGCCGCCCTCCGCGGTCAGGGCGCGGTTCGCGTAGGCGAGGAGCCGGTCCTCCCGCCGGACGAACAGCTCGCGGGGCACGTTCCGCATGGCGCTGACGACGCGCTCGTCGGGGACGAGGCGGCGGACGCCCTCGAGGAGCAGGTGACGCGCGACGATCTCGGGAGAGGTGGCGAACGACGGCATGACGGCTCCACGCGCGGTCTGGGCCCGCGCACAGCGCATCCCCCAGCGAAGGCCGTACCATCGACCACATGGTCCCCGGGGCCGTCGCGCGAACGCTCGACCACCGCACGCGCCCGCCACGATCGTGGCGGCGTGCCTCGACCGGGCGCAGCAACTCCGCGAGGGTCGGCGAGGCATGCCCGCTGCACCGACCCACGCGCGACATGGTACCGACGGGGGAGACGTTCGAGGGCCTGTTCGCCAGGCCCCCCGACGCCCGAGGGGAGGCGCCGGGGCGGGTCAACCTGCTCGGCGACCACACCGACGACGACGGGGGCTGGGTGCTCCCGTGCGCCATCCCGGCGAGGACGGTGGTCGAGGTCGCGCACCGCGACGACGACGTGGTCGAGGTCGCCACCACGACCCCGCCGGACGGCCACGCGCGCCTCAACTACCGGATCGGCGACGAGAGGCGCGTCGGGACGTGGCTCGACCACGTGATGGGTGTCACGACCGCGCTCCGCGCCGAGGGCCTCCCTGTCCCCGGCATGTCGGTCCGCATCGCCGG
>DATLLK010000084.1:0-3157 GCA_035537895.1 Planctomycetota bacterium | reverse complement strand
GGTCCGCCGAACGCGCGCCGAATCGTTCGGGCTCGTAGTCGAACCGGACCGTCACGCGCGTCTTCAGGTCGGAGAGGGGATCGAAGGAGACGATTCCCGACTGGATTCCGGTGCCGAGCGCTCGCCACTGGATGCGTCGGTCTGGCACCTTCTCCTGGATCTGCGCCACCCAGTCCGCCGCCCCGCCGATGCCCTGGGCCCGCCAGAGGACGTGACGAGCGTCCAGGTGCCTCACCTCCTCCACCCCCGGGACGAAGAGAGGGAACTGCTCGACACGGGTCCACTGGTCGTACACCGCGCGTCGAGGAACCTCGACATCGACGGAGCGCACGAACTGCGCCAATCGCGTCATTCGTGGATCTCCGTAGGGGGGGCGATCTCGGGCATGCGGACACGCAAGACGTTCGATGCCGCCTGACCGTTCGGGTAGCCGCCCGGGCGACAGAACGACCGGTTCACCCGGGACCACCGGGGGGGGGCCGTGGGGCCACCGGTACCCTCGCCCGCCCCATGGTTCCGGGCTTTCGGACGCGGAACGGGGAGTCCCTCGCCAGTACACCGTCCCGTGGGGTACCTTCCCCCGGTGGCGGTACCCCGGAGGGCGTCGGTGGACGCGCGAGGTCGGCCGTGACGATCCCCGTCGCAGGTGCGAGCACGTCGGGCGAGATCGCCCGCTGGCTCACCGCCTGCCGAGAAATCGCGGCGGTCCTGTCGGCGTCGCGCGGCCTCGAGTCGAGCGCCCCGGAGCTCCTGCGCACGCTCGCGACGACGCTCGGCTGGCAGGCGGCGACGTTCTGGCTCCCGGTGCCCGGCTCGGAGGCGCTGCGGGCCGCCGCGACCTCGGGGGTCGAGGTGGGCGTGCGCGGCGAGAGCGCGCTCCACCTCGCGCAGCGCGCGTGCGCGACGCGCGGGCCGACGACGCCCGACGACCTCGATCCCCGGGCCGCCGCGGAGTTCCAGTCGATGCTCGCCGCGTGGGGGATGCGGGGCGCGCTCGCGATCCCGTTCGTCCACGGGACGCTCGTCCACGGCGCGCTCGAGCTCGTGCGTCGCGAGCCGTTCGTCGCCGACGAGGCGAGTCGGCGTGCAGCCGACCTCCTCGGGGGCCTGATCGGCCAGTTCGCCTCCCGCGAGGAGACGATGACCGCGCTCCACCGCACGAAGCGGGAGCTCGCCGAGGTGTTCGAGGAGGCCCCCGTCGGGATCCTCGTGATGGACGCCGAGCGGCGCGTCCTGCGGGTGAACCGGACCGGGCTCGCGGTCCTGAAGACGACGAGGGGTGCCCTGGCCGGGCGACCGTGGGCGGAGCTCTTCGAGAACCGCGCGGACGCGGACCGGCTGTGGGGGCGCGTCGAGTCGACGCGCTCGTCCGGGGAGGTCGTGACGGAGGACGCGCAGGCCCGCGCGGGCGACGGCCTCATGTGGGTCCGAATCAGTCTCAACGCGGGCTGGGCCGAGGACGGTCGCCTCCTCCGCGTCCGGGCCTTCTTCCGCGACATCGGCACGAAGGTCGAGGCCGAGGCGTCGCGCAAGCGGAGCGAGGAGCGCTACCTCCGGCTCGTGACGGCGGCGCGCGACTACGCGCTCCACGCGCTCGACGAGCGCGGGACGGTCACGTCCTGGAACGTCGGCGCCGAGCGCCTCTACGGGTGGTCCGAGGAGGCCATCCTCGGGCGGGACTTCGCCGCGTCCTTCACGCCGGAGGACCGCGACGAGGACGTGCCGCAGCGGATGCTGCGGCTCGCGATCGACGAAGGGGAATTCCACCACGAAGGGTGGCGCGTCCGGCAGGACGGGTCGCGCTTCTGGGCGCTCGTCGTCTACACGGCGATCCGCGACGCGTCGGGCAAGCTCCTCGAGATCTCCCAGCTCACGCGGGACGCGACGCGGGACCGGCGACTCGACGCCTTCCGCCGCAAGAGCGAGGACCTCGCGCGCGCGAACCGCGAGGTGCTGCGCGCCGGCCGCCGCAAGGAGGAGCTGGTCGGCAACGTGCTCGGCGCGCTCCGGGGCCCCCTGCTCGACGTGAAGAACGCGGCGGACGGGCTCGCGGAGTCCGCGGGCGCGGAAGCGCCGCCGCCGCCCGTGGCCGCGCTGCTCGCCCGGCTCGAAGCCCTGAACCGCGCCGTCGCGGCGATCGAGGACCTCCTCGCGCCGGGCGCGCCGGACCTGGAGCTGCGGCCGGAGCCCCTCGACTTGGCGAGGCTCTCGACCGAGGCCCGGGAGATCCTGCGCACCACCGCCGCCGAGCGTCAGATCCGCGTGGACGTGGACGTGGAGGCCCCCGCGGTGGAGGTGACGGCCGACCGTCAGATGGTCCGCCTGATCCTGCACAACCTCCTTTCCAACGCGATCAAGTTCAGCCGCGAGCGCAGCCGCGTGCGCGTGCGCGCCGTCGCCGAGGGCCAGGATCGCGTCCGCATCGAGGTGGAGGACGCGGGGATCGGGTTGACCGAGGAGGAGGCGGCGCGCATGCGCGGCCCCGCGCCCGTCGTGGGCGACGAGGCGACGCCCGGCCTCGGCCTCCTCGCCACCCGGCGCATCGTCGACCAGATGGGCGGACGCTTCGGCGTGCAGAGCACGCCCGGGCGGGGGAGCGTGTTCTTCGTCGTCCTCCCGCGCGCGCCCCTCCCGGCCTCCCCCGAGCGCAGGGACCGGGCGCCGGCGACCCGGCTCGCCGGACCCGTCCTCGTCGTGTCGGAGGACCCGGGCACGCGGGCGAGCCTCTGCTGGACGCTCGGCAGCGTGGGCCTGGAGGTCGTCGCCGCCGCCCGTGCCGAGGAGGCGATCGACGCGTGCCGGGACCGCCGCTTCGAGGCCGTGGCGCTGGACCTGACGCTCGGGGGCATGGGCGCGGTGGACCTCGTCACCACGCTTCGCGCCGAGGGGGCGAGCCGCGACGTCTCGTGGATCATCCCGTGCATCGGGACCCGAGAGACGGGCGCCGCTGGTCTTCCCGTCGCGGACCTCCTGCCCCGGCCCGTGCCCGCCGACCGTCTGTTCGCCGCGCTCGAGCGCGTGCGCGTCGCGCGTTCGCGGGGCGCGGAGATCCTCCTGGTCGAAGGCGACCCGGACCTCTGCCGCAGCGTCGCACGGACGCTCCAGTTGCTCACCTACCAGGTCCGGCAGGAGGTGGACGGCAACGCGGCGCTCAAGG
>DATLLK010000083.1:0-4762 GCA_035537895.1 Planctomycetota bacterium | reverse complement strand
ACCGCGGCCCGCGCCCGCGGGCCGCGGTCGACCGCACGGCGCACGACTTCGGCCCGGTGCGACAGCAGGGCGAGTACAAGACGACGTTCACGATCCGCAACGAGGGGGACGCCCCGCTCCACATCCAGAGCGTGCGCGGCGAGTGCGGGTGCACGCACTCGGAGCTGTCCGCCAAGGAGGTCGCCCCCGGCGCGACCGCCACGCTGACCGTCGCGTTCCTCACGTACACGTTCGTCGGCCCGATGACGAAGCGCGTGAGCGTCGGCACCGACGACCCGGACCGTCCGACGCTGGACCTCTCGCTCCGCGTCGAGATCGCCGCGGGGATCGTCGTCGCGCCGCCGAACTTCTTCTTCCAGGCGGCGCTCGCGGGCAGCAGCCCCACCGCGACCGTCCGGGTCCAGTACCACGAGACGTTCGGGAAACCGTTCCAGATCCTCTCGGTCGAGACGGCGGGCATGACCCCCGCGGGCACGGTGGTCGCCTTCGACACGAAGCCCTTCGACGCGCCGCCGTGGCACGGCTACGACGTCACGATGCGCTTCGAGAAGCCGCCGCCGATCGGGCTGGTCAGCGGCTCGGCCATGATCCGCACGGACGACCCGCAGTCGGCGCGCGTGCGGGCGCTCGTCGGGGGGAGCATCTCCGGCCGCGTCCAGGTCGCCCTCGTGCGGCCGAACATCGGCCTGGTGACGCAGGGGAAGGGCGGCCACCTGCGCATCCCCGTGCGGCCCTTCGACGAGACCGTCGACCTCGGCGAGGTCACGGCGGCCTCGAGGAACGGTCGCGTCAAGGCGAGCGTCGAGCGGGACGCGAAGAACCCGAAGGCGTGGATCCTCCACCTGGAGGTGGCGTCCGACGCGCCGCCGGGCGCGATCGACGACGTCGTGGAGCTCCGCACGTCGGTCAAGGGCGAAGAGGTCACCGAGCTGCCGGTCTCCGGCAAGGTGCTCGAGAAGTCGTAGCCGTCCCGGCCCGCCGCTGGAGCCCCGCGTGCGCGAAAGCAGGATCCTCCCCGTGGCGCTCGCCGTGATCGTCGTCGCGGCGCTCGGGGGACTGCTCGCGACGTGGCCGGCTCGCCCCGACCCGGTCGAGCCGCGGCCCGACGCCGACGGCGCGAACGACACAGGGCCGCGCGAGGCGGCCACCCCTCCCGGCATCGCAACCGGGGAGCCTCAGGGCGCCGAGCCCCGCGGGCGTGGCCGCCGGATCGAGGGCCGGGTGCTCGGCCGCGAGGGCGTGCCCGTGGAGGGCGCCGTCCTCGAGGTCGTGGCCGACGCCTCCGCCGGGACGGACGCCGCGACGCTCCCGACCGCGCGCAGCGGCCCCGACGGCGCGTTCGTCCTCGAAGGCGTGCCGGTCGACGCCCGGGGCCTGCGCGCGCGCCACCCGACCCATGCGGACGGCGAGGTCGAGGTCACGTCCTCTGCGGCGCGGGTGACCCTCGCGCTCGTGCCCGCGCTCGTGGCGTGGTTCCGCGTACGGCCGCCCGACGGACGAGCGCCCGAGGGTGCGCACGTCAAGGCGACCTCGGGCCGCTTCACGCGTAGGCAGGCGCTGTCGGCGCCGGGCGCGACGGACCCCGAGCCTCCCGAACCCGGCCTCCTGGGTCCCGTGAGGGTGCCCGCGGACACCCGCGCCGAGGTGCTCTTCGAGGTCCTCGTGCCCGGGTTCGCGCCATGGTCGATCGACGACGATGCGCCGGCGATCGGTGCGACGCGCGTGTACGAGGTGGGCCTCGTGCGCCCGAAGGCGGTGGGACGCGTCCGCGTCCGACTGCGGACGGAGACGGGCGAGCCCGCGCGCTATGCGCACGACGCGGTCGCCGCGCGCCTCGAGACGCTCGACGGCGGGCGGGGCCCTCGCGTCCCCTCGCGCGACGTGGAGGGCGACGTGTACTTCGAAGGCGCGCCACCGGGCCGCTGGCGGGTCGTCGTCCTCGCTCGCGGACGCGCGCCCGCCACGGTGGAGGTCGACGTGAAGGCCGACGAGGAGACGTCGGCGGAAGCGGCGTTCGGGCGGGAGGCCCGCGCGAGGATCCGCGTCGTGGCGCACGGCGGGAAGTCCGTCCTCCTGCGCGTGACGCGCCGCGAGCGCCCGGTGCCGGGCTTCGTGGACGGACTCGCGGAGTTCTGGGCGCCCTCGTTCTCGACGGGGGAGGACGCCGTCGTCGTGGGAGGGCTCGCCCCGGGCGAGCACGTGGTCGAGGTCATCGCCCCGGACCTCGCTCCCGTCGGCGCCCGGTTCGACGCGCGGGCGGGCGAGACGGTGGAGGTGGAGGTTCGCCCCGCCCCGCGGTGACGGCGACGACTACCGCCTGCGCGCCGCGAGGAGGAGCGCCACGAGCGCGGCCAGCCACGCCGCCCACGGCACCCACGTCGCGATCCGCGCGTAGAGCGTGCGGGGATGCGCGACGAGCGGCACGTCGGCCACGATCTCCCCCACGCTGCCCCAGGACAGCCGGTGCGTCACCTCGCCCGTCGCGGAGACGATCGCGCTGATCCCGGTGTTCGTCGAGCGCAGCATCGGCGCGCGGTGCTCGACGGCGCGGAAGCGGGCGAAGTTCAGGTGCTGGTGGGGCTCCCACGTGTCGCCGTACCAGGAGTCGTTGGTCAGGTTGACGAGGAGGTCGGGCCGGCCGTCGCCCGCGAGGCGCGCCACGAGCTCCGGGAGGATCGACTCGTAGCAGACGAACGCGCAGACGGTCAAGTCGCTCTCGCGCCACCGGATCGGCGGCTGGTCCGTCGTCCCCGCGTACATGCGGAAGGACTGCGGGAGGAGGTCCGCGAGCGAGGGCACGAGGGACGACCCGGGCATCGTCTCGCCGAACGGCATGAGCTTCACCTTGCGGTAGAGCGACCAGTCCGCCCCCCCCGCCTCGCGCAGCATCGCGACGTTGTAGCGGCGCGTGCGATCGCGCCCTCGCGCGCCCGGCACCTCCTCGTCGGCGTACCCGCCGAGCAGCAGCGCGCGGTCGCGCCCCACGTCGACGAGGAAGCCGTAGCCCAGCCGCTTCAGGTGCGCCTCCACGGTCGGCGCGGGCAGCGGCCGGTCCTTCTCCGCGTCCCACACCCGCGCGCCTTCGACGAGGGCCGTCTCCGGCCAGACGATCAGGCGGGCGCCCGCGGCCGCGGCCCTCCGCGTCCCCGCCTCGTAGGCCTCCCGGCCCCGTCGGGACTCCGACTCGCGCGAGCGCTCCGCCTCGCGCTTCTGGTTCGCGCCGAACCCCGCCTGCACGATCCCCACGCGCACCGTCCGGGGCGTCGTGCCGTCGTCGAGCCGGGCGATCCTCGATGCGTCGATCCATCCCCCCGCGTACACGAGGACCCCGAACAGGAGCGTGGCGAGCGCGGCCCGCGGGCGCGCGGGGCGGCCGGCGGCCCAGCGCAGCAGCTCGTGGAACGGCACGCAGAGGCAGAGGAGCGCGAAGGACACGAGGGGAACACCGCCCCAGGCGGCGGCCTGCCGCAGCGGCGACACGTCCACGGCCCCGTAGCCCGCCATCCAGGGGAGGAAGCGGACGGGGATCGTCTCGCACGCCACGAGCAGCAGCGCCGTGACCATCGGGTGCGGCCGCCGCCCGCCGCGGACGGTGAAGCGGTGGAGCGCCGCGAAGAGCCCGAGGTGGACCGTGGCCGCGACCGCGTAGAGCGCGAGCGCCAGCCACGACGCGGGTCCCGCGAGCGCGCCGAGGCGCTGGTCCAGCTCCCCGAACGTGCGGATGGTCGGAGCGATCCACGCGTAGCCCGCTCCGATCGCGAGCGCCGCGAAGAGGACGACCCACCCTACGGCGTGCCGCGTTCGGCGCGCCCGCTCCGTGATCACGAGCACGCCCGTGATCCCGGGCACCGTCGCGAGCGCCGCGGGGCTCGGCGCGAAGGCGAACAGCCACGAGCACGCGACGAGGCCCGTGAGGATCGTGCCGACGCGGGAGGGGCCCGCGGCCGGGACCGCAGGCGCCGGCGCGGCCACCGGCGGCGGCCGCGCGGCCACGACCTAGGCCCCGAACTTCGCGAGCTTGCCCGCGCAGGCGAGCGCCATCGGCATCAGGGACAGCGCCGGGAACCAGCCCCCGAAGCGGCCCTCTGCGCACGCGCGCTCGTCGAAGCGCGTCTGCTCGTCCGGCTCGACCCACGACCCCGTCATCAGGAACGGCACGGCGTGCCAGGAGTGGCCCTTCATCGGCCCCGGCGTGCTGTGGTCGCCCGTCACGACGATCACGTCGGGGCGCAGCGCCGCGATCCGCGGGACCTCGCGGTCGAACTCCTCGATGACGCGCGCCTTCCGGTCCTCGTCGCCGTCCTCGCCCGCCGAGTCCGTCGCCTTCACGTGGAGGAAGTAGAAGTCGTAGGGGCTCGCCCACGTCCGCTCGAGGACCGAGACCTCCTCGGCGATCGTGCTCTTGGGCGACACGCCGCCCGCGACGTCCATCCCGAGGATCCGCGCCACGCCGAGGTAGGCCGGGTAGGCGGCGATCGCGACGGGGCGCAGTTTCGCGCGCTCCTTCAGCGTCGGGAGGGCCGGCCGTCCCGAGAACCCCCGCAGGAGGACCGTGTTCGCCTTCGGCTGGGCGCGGAGGAACGCGTTCGCCTTCGCGAGGAACTCGGCGGCGACGCGCGCCGTCTTCGCGGCGAGCGGGTCGAGGGCCTTCGCCTCGAGCGGGAGGACGCCCTCCTGCTGCGGGTCCGTGTCCGACACGCGGTCATCGAGCCCCGGCCCGCGCATGACGAGGGCGAAGCGGTGCTGAAGACCGGGATGGACC
>DATLLK010000082.1:0-3127 GCA_035537895.1 Planctomycetota bacterium | reverse complement strand
CTTTTCGTGCGCCCGGCCGCGGCGGGCCCCGTCGAGGCCCGCGCGCACTGGCGCGCCGCGCAGGACATCCCCACGAAAGACTGGCGCCGTCGCCTCCTCGCGCTGCGCGCCGCGCGCGCGGCGACGACGCCGATGGATGCCTGCTTCGGCCGCGCCGCCGCCGCCGAGGGCCGCGTTTTGCGCGAGGCCGGTCACGCGGCGGCGGGCGCCGCGGCCGAGGCGATCGCGGCCGAGGCGGGCCCTCGCCGCGACGAGCGCCGGCTCGCCCACGCGATGGCCGCGGCGACACGCTGGCACCAGGACGGCGAGGACGTCCTCGACCTCCTCGAGCGCGTGGCGAAGGACGCGGGCTCGCTCGCGCCGACCCAGGCGGCCTCGGCCCTCGACCTCCTCGGCCGCCTCGCCGCCGAGGCACGCGACCGTGACCGCCTCGTTGGCCTCGTCGCGCGCGCGAAGGACGCCGTCCCCCATCGCGGGGACGTGCGCCTGCGCCTCCTCGACGTGCTGGGCGTGCTCGCGCTCGACGGCGACGACCTCCCCGCCGCGCGTCGCGCCGCCTTGGAGCAGCGACGCCTGCTCGACGACGCCGAGCGCCGCGGGGGCCGCGACGCGCAGGCGGCCGCCCGCGCCTGGCTCGCCCTCGATCTCCCGCGCCGTCTGCGCGAGCGGTCTACGGGCGGCCGACGCTCGAGTACTCGAAGCCCAAGGCGCGCAGCTTCGCGCCGTCCCACACGTTCCTCCCGTCGAGGACGACCGGCGTGCGCAGGGCCTTGCGGATCTTCTCGAAGTCGACCCCGCGGTACTCGTTCCACTCCGTGACGAGGAGCAGCGCGTCCGCGCCGGCGACGGCCTCATAGGGGTCCTTCACGTAGCGCATCCGGTCGCCGAAGGCCGCGCGGAAGGTCTCGATCGCCTCCGGGTCGGTCCCCACGACCTCCGCCCCGGCCGACAGGAGCCCCTCGGCGACCTCGAGCGCCGGCGCCTCGCGCACGTCGTCGGTGCGGGGCTTGAAGGCGAGCCCCCAGAGCGCGAACCGGCGGCCCTTCAGGTTCTCGCCGAAGCGCTTCTTCACCCGCGCGACGAGGAGACGCTTCTGCTCGTCGTTCACCGCCTCCGTCGCCTCGGCGACCCGCATGCGCAGGCCGTGACGGCGCGCGACGTGGATCAGCCCCTGCGTGTCCTTCGGGAAGCACGACCCGCCGTACCCGCAGCCCGGGAAGAGGAACGCCGACCCGATGCGGGCGTCGGACCCGACGCCGCGGCGCACGTCGTCGACGTCGGCGCCGACCGCGTCGCAGAGTCGCGCCACCTCGTTCATGAACGACACGCGCGCCGCGAGCATCGCGTTGCTCGCGTATTTCGTCAGCTCCGCCGACTCGTTCGACATGCGCAGGATCGGGCGGCCCGTGCGCACGAAGGGCTCGTAGAGGGCGCGCATCGTCTCGAAGGCCTGGTCGTCGTCGGTCCCGATCACGACGCGGTCGGGGCGGAGGAAGTCCTCGACCGCCGCGCCCTCCTTCAGGAACTCCGGGTTGTTGACGACCGTCACGGGCTGGCGCGTCGCGCGCGCGGCGACCTCGCGCACGTGGCGCGCGGTCCCGACGGGGACGGTGCTCTTCAGCACCAAAACGAGCGGCCCCGACGCGGCCTTCGCGCAGTCGGTCACGGCGGCGTCCACGGCCGAGAGGTCGGGCGCGCCGTCCGGACCCTCGGGCGTGCCGACGGCGATGAAGGCGGCGGCGGCGCCCGGGACGGCCTCCGCGTGCTTCGTCGTGAAGACGAGCCGCCCCTCCCGGATCGCCCGGGCCATCAGGTCGGAGAGCCCCGGCTCGTAGATCGGGACCTCGCCCCGGCGCATCCGCTCGACCTTCTTCGCGTCGGTGTCCACGCAGACCACGTCGTGGCCGGCGTCGGCGAAGCAGACGCCCGCGACGAGACCCACGTACCCCGAGCCGATGACCGCGACGCGCATGAGGATCTCCGCCGCCCGGGACCGGACGGGGGCCCGATGTTCCCCCAAGGCCGGTCGAAGGCGAGAAGCGGAGCGGGCGTCGCGCGGCCCGCGTTCCCGACGGCGAGCGCCGAGGCCTCCGCGCGATCCGTTCGTCCCCATTGCGGTCGGTCTCCGCGGCTCCGCGCGTCGCGCAGGGGTCCCATGCGCTCTCGTGTGGGTCACGCTCCGTGGGCGCCACCCCGCCCGGCCGTTTCCTCCACGAAGGGCCCTCGGGCGCCGCGGCGTCGAAGGGACACGCCGCACCGGGGTGGGTCCGGCGACCCGATCGGGTCCGGAAACGGTGATCGGGACGATCTGCCCTCCCCGGTAGGATTCCGCGCTCAGGCCCGTCGAGGTCCCATGGCGATCTTCAAGAAGTGGTTCGCAGGCCGAGCGCCCGCGGAGCCCGCCGACGGCGGGCCGCGCTCGATCTTCGCGATCCTCTCGGCCTGGGACGGCACGGGCGACCCGCCCTCGATCGATCCCGTCGGCACGGGCTCGACCGCCGACGTCGAGGGCAAGCCCGCCCCGCCCGGTCAGATCGACGCGGACCTCTTCGCGCTCGGGCGCCATCCCGGCGACGACGAGGAGGAGGCGATCCCGATCCTCGCGCCGTTCCGGCGGGCCTGCCGGAGCCCGGACGACACGCACTTTCGCGAGTTCTACGAGGCGGCGCGGGTGACGCGCCTCGCCTCCTGCTGGGAGCCGTTCCTCGAACGCGCCCGCGGCTCCGCCGGCATCACGCCCGCCGTGATGCGGCCGATCGGCAAGCGCCTTCGGCGCCAGGCCGCGCACCCCGAGCCCGCAAAGCTCGGCATCCTGCTCGCGACCGCGCTGCGCGACGGCGAAGGGCTCGACGACGTGCGCGTCCTCGGGCGGCACGAGGAGTTCGGCTTCTGGTGCGTGCAATCGATCTCGGCGCTCGCGCAGGACCCCGTCGAGCCCGTGTGGGACCTCGCGCGCACCCAGAAGGGATGGGGGAAGATCCACGCCGTGCGACGGCTCGCGATCGAGGCGAAGCGCCGCCCCGACGTCCGGGACTGGATCCTGCGTCACGGCTGCCGCAACACGATCGGCGCGGGCCACCTCGCGGCCGTGTGCGCGGCGGCCGGCGCGCTCGACGAGGCGCTCCGC
>DATLLK010000081.1:0-3077 GCA_035537895.1 Planctomycetota bacterium | reverse complement strand
CCCACCCCGACGACCGACACGCCCTCGACGGGCGCGTCGCCGCGCAGCGGGGTCTTGACGACGCGCCGTGCGTGGACCGACCGCACGATCACGAGGCCCAACCGCGCCACGGCCCCGGGACTCGACGCGAGCTCCGTGCGCGGCCGCACGAGCCTCGAGCGCCGGACCACCCCGGCCGTGCGGACGACCCCGCGCACCACACGGTCGTCCACAGGAGCGGTGAGCATCCCGCGGGCGCGGCCCACGCCGTCGATCTCGTCCTCGTCGCAGCCGCTGATCTCGCGGCAGCCGGCGACGCAGACGCGCAACTGGTCGAGCCGGGGGCGCAGCAGCCTGGAGCGTTCGACCCCGAACGCCACCCCGCGAGCGACCCCCGAAGCGGCTCCGCGCGCGACGCCGCGTGCGACGCCCGGCGGCTCGACCCGCCGACGCTGACCCACCGAATCCCGGAGGACCCGCCCATGTCCCGCTCCCGCCTCGTCGCCTTCGTCTCCGTCGCGCTCGCGGCGCTCGGCGCCCTCTCCGCCGCGGCCGGAGCCGCAGGAGCGACAGGCGCGGGAGCGACGGGCGCGGGAGCGTCCTCGGCCGCGGCTGCCCCGCGATCCTTCGCCTCGGCCGAGGACGCCGGGAAGGCGCTCGCCGCCGCGTTCGCGCGCAACGACGACCAGGCGCTGCGCGACCTGCTGGGCATCGGCTCCGAGGAGGTCGTCGAGAAGGGGGCCGATCCCGCGGTGGCGGCGATCCGCAAGCGGATCGCGACCGACGCCGCGGCGAAGGTCGTCGCGGCCGCGCCCGCCGAGGACGGCCACGTTTCCCTCCTCCTCGGCATCGACGGGTGGCCATTCCCGATCCCGCTCGCAAAGGAGGGGGACGGGTGGCGCTTCGACGTCGCCGCCGGTCGAGCCGAGCTCCTCGCGCGCAAGATCGGACGGCACGAGCTCGAGGTGATCGGGATCTGCCGCTCCTACGCGGACATGCAGACGGCGTACGCCGCCGAGGACCGCGACGGCGACCAGGTGCGCGAGTACGCGCAGCGCCTGCTGTCGAGGCCCGGGACGCACGACGGGCTCTGGTGGGAGGACGCCTCGGGCGACGACCCGTCGCCGCTCGGGCTCTCGCTCACGCCCTTGAACCTGGCCAACGGGGAGCGCGCGCCGTACGCGGGCTACTACTGGCGCATCCTCACGGCGCAGGGGCACAACGTCCCGGGCGGCGCCCACTCGTTCGTGATCAACGGCAACATGATCGCGGGCTTCGCGCTCGTGGCCGTGCCCGCCGAGTACCGACGCACGGGCGTGATGACGTTCCTCGTGAGCCACCACGGCAAGGTCTTCCAGAAGGACCAGGGGGAGCGGTCCCTCGACCTCGCGCGCGCGATGGCGACCTTCGACCCCGACGCGACCTGGGAGGAGCTGAAGCCCGCCGAGATGGTCGCCGCCGAGTTCTCGGAGCCCAAGGCGCAGTAGACCGGGTCGTCGGGAGACCCGCGCCCGGCCGCATCCCTTGCGGCCGGTGCGAGAAGTGCCTGCGCACGATGCTCCCGCTCGAGGCCTTCGGCGCGCTCGCCGCCACGCCCGCGTTCGCGGGGTTCACGCCGAAGGCCGCGGCGGTGCTGAGAGCCCCGCGGGCGAAGGGCCTCCACCTGCTCTACGGCGACGACCTCGCCTGCGACCTCGGCGCACGCGGACGCCGCGATCCGACGCGGTGCCGCTCATGATGGCGAAGGCGCGCATGGCGCGTTGGCAACGGCGCCGCGCGCGATGGCGCAACTCCGCGACTCCGGCGGCACGGCGTCGTCGTCGCAACTCCGCACGACGCGTCCGGCGCCGTCCCGGGAGCGGATCGGCACCGCCTCGCGTGCGGGGTCGTCCGCCACCGGCGTTTCGCCCGACGGTAGCCTCCGGACGTCCCGCGGCACCGGGACGGACCGCACGACCCTCCGACCGAGCCGGACCGCGATCCCGGGCACCGACCCGAGCGCCGGCCGCGTCCGGAGCGTCGAGCGCCCCGCGACGCCGACCGTGAGGACGGTCCCGCGGACCGCGCGGCCCGACTCCGAGGCGTTGCACGGCCCCCGCGCGCGCCCCACGTCGCCGACCACCTCGCCGTCGCGACCCCGGAAGCCGGCGACGTCGGAGACTCTCGACCGGCCGAACCGTGGGCGGGGGAGCGTGGAGCGAACGGCCCCGCGAGACGCGCCTCGGCCGACCGATCGAGCGGCCCCGAGGGCAACCCCGCGAGCCGCGCCGAGGTCGACGCCGCGAGCGACCCCGAAGGCGGCTCCCGATGAGGAGCCGAGGACGCCCCCCCAAGGCGGATCGTCCCGTCGGCGACGCGGATCCTCGTAGGGACAGTCACTCTCCGGAGTCCCGTTGAAGCCCGGAGAGCGCCCGACGACGATGGGGAGCGGTCCGGTCCCGCCGGGGACCGGGCCGTTCCCCCCTCCACCCGCATCGAAGTCATGAAGCGTCCTCGTCACGCGCCGCCCGCGCCGGTCCCCGACGTGGGCCCGGATGCGGCGGTACCCCAACGGGCCACCCCGTCCGGAGGCTCCCTCGTGAGGCCCGTGTTCCGCCGACCCCGCGCGTCGTCCCCCCGCGTGGCGACTCCCGTGCTCCTGCGCGACCCCGCGCGGCTCCACGGGATCCTCGACCGCGTGCTCGCGCCGCGCGAGGGTCCGCCCGACGCCTTCCACGCCGTGGCGAAGTCCGCCGTGGAGATGTTCGATCCGTTGCGCTCGGAGCTCGGGCTCGTGGCGGTCGCCGTGTACGCCGAGGACGGCCCCTCGCTCCGCCTCCAGCAGCGAGTCGGTGGCGAGGAGGGCCAGTTCGCGACCGTCGTCGACCTCGAGACCGCGCGACACCTGCTGCTGCCGGGCCGCCACGCGCGCGTGTACGCCGATCCCGCGGACGCCCTCTCGCCCGCCGCGCTCGGCTTGGCGCCCCTGGGCCCGAGCGCCGTGCGGGTCGTCGAGGCGGCCTCCGTGCGCCACCTGCTCGTGGCCGTGCTGACCGACACGACCGACCCCGCGCTCGCCGAGTTCGTCCTGGGCGTCGTCGGCAGCGTCGTTTCCGCCC
>DATLLK010000080.1:0-2102 GCA_035537895.1 Planctomycetota bacterium | reverse complement strand
GCGAGCCGGCGGATGCCCTCGCGGACGTCGGGCGTCGTGCCGTGCAGCAGGACGAGGGCGGTCGCGCCGCGGGCCGCGGTCTCGACCTCCTCCAGCGTCCGCTGCGGGGGCCGGGCGGCGCCCAGCACGAGGTGCGCCGCGAACCCCGCCCGGCGGGCGAGGTCTTCGATCGGCGCCGCGTGCGCACGGTCGCCCTCGTCGCCGCCGACGACGAGGATCCGCGGCGGGGGGCGGTCCCCCACGCGCGCGCGCACGTCCTCGGGCGAGGGGCCTTCGATCGAGAGCCCGGCCTCGCGCGCTTTCGCGGCGACCTCGGGCCAGAGCGCCGTGGCCTCGTCGCCACCCTTCGCGACCGCCTCGCGCAGGAGGGAGACGGCCTTGCGGAGCCCGAGCGGGGTCCCCGCGGCCGCGTGCTCGCGCGCGAGCGCGACGCACGCCTCGACGAACGGGCGTTCGCGTCCCGCCATGGCCGCGTAGAGGTCGACCAGCTCGGCGCGCAGCCCCGCCGCGTCGAGGACCTCCGGCATGGGACCCGAGGCGTCGAGCAACAGTTCCTCGAGACGCTCGGGACGGGTGCGCTCGCGCAGCTTCGCGCGGAACCGCTCGTAGGTGCGCAGGGCCTCGGTCTTCTCGCCGAGCCGGATCAGCGCCTCGAGTCGGATGCGGTACGCCGCGTACCACTCCTCGAACGTGGGCCGTGCCTTGAAGGCCTCGTCCACGGCGCGCAGCGCCTCGTGCGGGTCGTGGTCGAGCGCGCTTCGCGCGGCCGCAAGGCTCGCCGCGGCCGCCGACGCGGCCTCGCCCGCGCCGCGGGGCTCGACGGGCAACGGCCGGTCTTCGCGACCCGCGGGCACGGTGCGGTCACCGTGCGATCGGCCGCGCCCGCGGTCGCGATCGCGACGACCCCCGCGACCGCCATCGCGTCCGCCCTCCCGACCGCCGTTTCGGCCGCCCTCGCGGACGGGCCCGCGGGCCGGTTCCCGGTCGGGTTCGCGACCCGCCTCGGGGCTCGGCTCGCGGACGGGCTCGCGGCCCATGTCGCGACCCGGTTCGCGGCCACCCTCACGACCACCCTCGCGGCCACCTCCACGACCGCCCTCCCGACCGCCCTCACGACCACCCTCCCGACCGCCCTGACGGGGCGGCGCGCCGCGCCCGGGGATCCGTGCGTTGGGCACGGCGGCGACGAGCAGGTCGAAGATCGGCTCCCGGATCGCGGGGTCGAGGTTGGCGGGGTTCGCCTCGCGCACGATGCAGGCCTCGGCTTCGGCGAGCACCTCCCCCTGCGCGCCCTGCCGCAAGAGGCAGGCGCCGAGGAAGAACCGCGCCCTCGCGTGGACGATGCGCGCCTTCGCGCGCGTCTCGCGCATGAGCCGGTCCGCCTCGCGGAAGCGGTCGGCCGCGGGGCCGAACTCGCCCCGCTCGTAGGCGAGGACGCCGAGCGTGTAGAGGGCGTTGTACGACTCGCCCTCTCCGCCCTGCACGGCCTCGGCGAGCAGGCGCTCCGCCTCCTCGACGTTCGCGCGGCCCTCGGTCGGCAGGAGGTCGAGCGTCCCGCGCACGCCGAGCGCGGCCAGCGCGAGGTCGCCGAGGAGCACGCTGCGGTAGCGGTCCTCGGGTGCGAGGCGCTCGAGCGCGGCGCGGTAGGTCTGCGTCGCCTCGGCGAAGCGGCCCGCCAGCTGGTGGATGCGGCCGATCTTGCGCTCGATCTTCGCGCCGGCCCGGCCCTCGAGCGCCGCCGCGTCGACGAAGGCGAGCGCGCGCCCGAGCGCGTCCGTCGTCGCGACGCCGCTGTCGTCGTCGGGGAGGTCCTCCGCGCGGCGGACCGCGTCGCCCAGCATGTCGTCGGCCGCGTGGCGGCTGGCCTCGTCGGGGCAGGCCTTCAAGTGTCGCTGCCAGAGGTCGAAGAGGCGGGGCTCGTCGCCCCCGACGAGGAGCGCGCGCCCGGCGGCGTGGAGGGCCGTGCGACCCATCTCGCCGTCGGCGAGCACCTCCTCCATCTGGGGCAACGCGGCGAGCACCCGGACGCGGGGCAGATCGTTCGCGCGCGCTGCGGTGTCGAGCCGCCCGAGCCAGCGCCAGCGGGCGGTCGTGCCCGGCGC
>DATLLK010000079.1:0-2644 GCA_035537895.1 Planctomycetota bacterium | reverse complement strand
CGCCGCTAGGCGCTCACTCGAGCTCCTCGCAGATGTCCAGCTCCTCGTTGCACTCGGCGAGGTCCGCCTGCGAGTTGCTCAGCGCCGTCTGGCAGGCGGTGAGGCTCGCGGGGCAGTTGTCCGGCGTGGGGGGCAGCGACGTGGTGGTCGTCGTCGGCACGACGGACGCCTGTCGCTCGACCAGCGCGCCCCCGGTCGCGAGCGTGCGACCACTCGGCCCACGGAGGCGGATGCTGCGCACGCTGATGCGCGCCCCGGGGACGACGTTGAGGGACGTCTCGGCCTCGCCGTCGCCGGTGTCGAGCACGACCGGGAGCGACACGCGGCGGGCGCGACCGTCGACCCGGAGGCGCAGCTGCAGCGTCGCGGTGCCGTCGACGGGCTCCGCCTTCTCGTCGTTGACGCCCTCGACGAGCACCCGAATGTGCCCGTCCTCCCCGGTGATCGCGACCGAGCCCTCGAGGTCCTCGGTGGCCGGCCCGAAGCGGATCGGGACCAGGTCGGCCTGGAAGGCGCGCGCGAGCGAAACCGCCATGAGGACCGGAAGCACGAGGAGGACGCGTCGCATGCGTCCGTGATGCCTGCGCGGGATCAAACGGGCAATCGTCCGTTCGGGCGCCTCGATTGCCCTTTGGTGACGAGTTTGCGCGGCCGCTGGACCGCGCCCCGGGCGCGACGCCTCGGGTCCAGCCGAGCGGCGCGCTATACAGGCGCGACGCATGTTCGTCTTCTCCCTCGACCATCCCGTTCCCTGGGCGCGCGTCTTCGGCGACGCGCGGCCCGTCGAGATCGAGATCGGCCCCGGGCGCGGCGAGCGCGTGCTCGCGGCCGCGGCGGCGAACCCGGCCGTCAACTTCTTCGGCATCGAGGTACGCGGCGGCGCCGCCCAGGCCATCAACGATCGCGCGGCACGCCTGGGGCTCCGGAACGTGCGCGTCGTCGCCGGCGACGTACGCTGGATCTTCCGGCTGGTCGCCGACGGCTCCGTCGCGGCGTACCACATCCACTTCCCCGACCCCTGGCCCAAGACGCGGCACCGGGAGCGGCGGCTCGCGACGCCGGCGTTCGCACGCGAGATCGCGCGGACCCTCGCGCCCGGCGCCGCCGTACACGTGGCGAGCGACCTGCCGCCGGTCGTCGAGGCCTTTGCGCGGCAGCTCTCGGCCGCCGGCCTGGTCCGCGTCCCTGACGTAGTGGCTCCCAGGGGGCCGAAGAGCTTCTTCGAGCAGCGCTACGCGCGCGCGGGCACGGCGTACGCCCGCTTCGTCCGCGATGCGCAGGAAGCGAGGGGCTCCGGCTCCCGATGAAGCGATCTAGGACGGTTGTGCTGCGTTCAGGGTCGGCTTGCTGAGGTGCGGCGGGAGAGAGGCGTGAGGTGCCGGAGCCCCACGTCCTCCGCAAAGAGCAAGTTGAGTGCCATACGCGGGCCCACGTCACGCGGCACGCGACTCCGCAACGTTGCGAGACCCCGCAGCGCTGCACGCAGTCCGCGGGAAACTATCGCGTGTGCGATGCGCCGGCAGCGGCCCGGCGCGCGGCGCCGGCCCCGGAGCGGTCGTCGAGGAACCGGCGCGCAGCGCTCGCGATGCCTGCGGGGTCGAGGCCGTGCTTGGCGTAGAGCGCCTCGCCCGTCCCCGACTCGCCGAAGCCGTGCACCGCGTGGATGCGGATGGGGATCCCGCTCTCGCCGAGCGCCTCGCAGACCGCGCCGCCGAGCCCGCCCGCCACGCCGTGGTCCTCGACCGTGAGGATGCCTCCGGTGCGTCCGCCGAAGTCCTCCAGCGTCGCGGCGTCGATGGGCTTCAGCGTGTGGACGTTCAGCACCGCGGCCTCGATCCCGCTCCTGGCGAGCTCGGTGGCCGCCCCCAGCGCATGCCCGACGACCCCCCCGTCGCGGCGAGGGTGAGGTGCCGGCCGTCGCGCAGCACCACCGCGCGGCCGAGCTCGAACTTCTGCCCCGGCGGGGTGACGTCCGCCACCTTCTGGCGTGTGAGCCGGAGGTACACGGGGCCGTCGTGCCGGAGGAGGACCTCGACCGCGGCCTCGGTCTCGGCGGCGTCGGCGGGCTGCACGACGACGAGGTTCGGAAGGGTCCGCATGAGGGCGATGTCCTCGAGCCCCATCTGCGAATAGCCGTCCTCGCCGATCCCGACGCCGGAGTGCGTGCCGACGAGCTTCACGTTGGCGCGATTGTAGGCGACGGAGACGCGGATCTGCTCGAAGCGGCCGGCCAGGAAGCACGCGAAGCTCGACGCGACCGGGACCTTCCCCGCGAGCGCCAGGCCCGCCGCCATGCCGACCATGTTCCCCTCGGCGATCCCGACCTGGAAGAAGCGGTCCGGGAAGCGGTCGGCGAAGGGCTTCGTGTTGGTCGAGCTGGCGAGGTCCGCGTCCAGCACGACGACGCGGAGGTCTTCGCCCAGCCGGGCGAGCGCGCGACCGAAAGAGACGCGAGTCGCCTCAGCCACGGGCGATCTCCGCGAGGGCACGCTCCGCCTCCTCGGCGGTCGGCGCCTTCCCGTGCCACGCGGCCCTGCCCTCCATGAACGACACGCCCTTTCCCTTGACCGTGTGCGCGATGATCACCGTCGGCCCGCGCCCGGACGCCGAGGCCGCCACGGCGCGGTCGAGGCTGCCGACCACC
>DATLLK010000078.1:0-6347 GCA_035537895.1 Planctomycetota bacterium | reverse complement strand
CAAGGCGCGGGCGCGAAGACGCCGGTCGCCTGACGGTCGCCTGATCGCAGCGGCGAGCCGGACGGCGGCCACAAGCCGCGCCCCGTCGCCCGCACCGCGTCACCCCCGCAGGAGGAGGTCGCGTCCCCGCTCGGGGAAGCGCTCGAGGCGCATGGGGAGGAACCGGCCCGCGCGCCACCGCGGCGTCAGGTCCGCGTAGTGCGGCGACCCCACGTGCCCGGACTGCCCGCCGTACATGATCATGCGGGCGCTGCCCTCGGGGTCGGCCATGTCCACGACGTGGCGGTAGGACGCGCCGACGATCATCGCCGCCGGTCGGTCGTGCAGGTACTGACCCGAGAGGGGCGTGTACGGCCCGCCCCCCATCGGGTACGGCCCCTGCGTGAACGCGTCGCCGAGGATCGGCACGGCCGAGAGCGGGTGGCGCATCGCGAGGCGATGGACCTCCCCCCACTTCACGTCGATCCCGTGGCCCCGCGAGGCGAGGTCCTTCGCGGCGGCCTCCATCGCCTCGCCAAGGAGCGTCGGGCGCACCGCGGGCCGGCTCCAAGGGCTGTCGGGGTCCGTGAAGGCTGCCATCAGCGGCGCGTCCATCAGGTTGACGCACGCCATCCATCGGTGGACCAGGTCCACGTCGAGGTGGAGCCCGAAGACGCGCCGCGCGAGGTGGTAGTAGGTCAAGTGGAGGAGCGCGGGTCCCGTCGCGTCGATGGCCTCGGAGCCCGTCGTCGCGAGCAGGCGGTCGAGCATCGGGGTGGCGGGCGGCCGCGTCGCACGGATCGCGTCGGCGCAGGGCAGGAGCACGTGGCGGCGAAACGCCTCCGCGCCGAGGCTGTGCACGTCCAACTGGATGCGGGCGAGGTCCTCGGGCGTCAACCCGCGGCGGCCCTTCAGGAGCGCGCGGATGCGCTCCGCGCGGTAGACCGGTTCGTAGAGGCAGGAGAAGTAGTGCGACTCCTCGGACCCCGCGTGCGGGTCGTTCGCGGTCACGACGCTGCCGTCGGGGGGCACGCGGAAGGAAGGCAGGTCCCCGTCGGGGACCCAACCGGTCCAGTCGCTCGCCGAGGTGGTCCCGTCGCGCGGCAGGATCGGCGTGTCGGTCGGCGGCCGAAGCGGGACGCGACCGAAGAAGCGGTATCCGGCCTCCCCCGTCGTCGTCGCCCAGATGAGGTTCTGCGCGGGCGCCGCATAGTCGCGGCCGGCCCGCTCGACGTCCTCCGCCGTCCGCGCGCGCCCGAGCCCGAGGAAGGCCCGCATCTCGCCCGTGCTCTCGTGGAGCACGAGGCGCAGCGACAGCGGCGCGCCCGTCGCGCCCGGGAGCGCGTCGGTGAGCAGCGGGCCGCGGTGCGTGCGGCGAAGGCGGTAGAGCACGGGCGAGAGGCCGCGGCGCCGGATCTCCTGCGTCTCGACCTCGAGGTCGCGCCAGACGCCGTCGACGCGGTAGCGCGTGCCGGTGCCGTCCACCTCCTCGGTCCAGAGGTCGCCGTCGTCGAGCATCGCGTTCGTCAGGCCCCACGCGACGGTCGGCGTGCGGCCGATGACCACGCCCGGCACGCCCGCGAGCGTCGCGCCGACGGCCGCGTAGGGCCCGCCGCGCACGCTGGCGAGGTACCAGACGGGCGGCAACGAGAGGTCGAGGTGCGGGTCGTTGGCGAGGATCGGCGAGCCCGACGCGCTCCTCGCCCCGCCGACGAGGAATGAGTTGCTGCCCCCGCCGGCCGCCTCCCAGCCGAGCGCGTCGAGCGCGCGGTCGAGCCCCTGGGTCGGGGCGCGGCGGCGGGCGATCGTCGGCGTGCCCACACCGGGCGGACGCGGGAGCATCGCCGCCAAGTGCTCGGGGAGGTCCACGAGGGCGGCCGCGATGGCCGCGAACACCGGGGCCGACCGCCACTTGAACGAGAGCCCGATCGCCATGCCCTTCGCCATGAGGCAGCAGTCGAGCGGCGTCCAAGGCTCGGCCTTCAACCCCAGGATCACGTGCTCGATCGAGGGACGCCGACCATGCCCGATGGCGAGCGCGTTGACGCCGGCGCAGTACGCGTCGAGGAGGGCGCGCTCGTCGGGCGTCGCGTCGTCGAGGATCCGGCGGGCCGCGCGCTCGAGGTCGAGCGTGCGCATCAACCGGTCGGCGTCGACGGTCGTTCCCTTCGAGAGCGGGGGCAGCGCCCTCGCGCCGAGCGATCGCTCCCCCACCAGCTCGGACAGGCGTCCCTTCAGGAGCCGTCGCGTGACGTCCATCTGGAAGAAGCGGTCGAGCGCGTGGCAGACCCCGAGCGCGCGGAACGCGTCGGCCTCGCCCGCGGCGTGGATGTGCGGGACGCCGTCCTCGTCGAAGCGCACGGTCGTGTCGCGGGCAAGCCCGGGGACGCGCAGGACGCGCGGCCGCGGACGCCTCGCGCGCGACCAGGCGCGGACGCCCGCCGCGGCGACGGCCGAGAGACCGCGCCGGGCGAGCCCTCGCGCGGCCTCGGCGACGCGTCCCCCCCGCGGGGAGGCGCCAGCCGTCACTCGTTGTGCCACTTCGCGCCCACCTCGGGGTGCCGCGCGAGCCGAGCCTTGAAGTCGGCCTTGATGCGCTGCATCGCCTCGGGCGTCTTGCCCTCGAAGACGAGGACGAGCTCGGGCATGTTGCTCGACGCGCGCACGAGCCCCCACCCGTCGGCGAAGGAGACGCGCGCCCCGTTGATCGAGTTGACCTTGCCCGGATGCGCGCGCTCGAGCTCGGCCAAGAGGCGGTCGACGACCTGGTACTTCACCTCGTCGGCGCAGTCGACGTGGATCTCGGGGCTCGTGACGTAGTGGGGCGCCTCGGCCAGGAGCTTCGAGAGCGGTCGGCCCTCGTTCGCGACGAACTCCGCGAGCCGCAGGCCCGCGAAGATCCCGTCGTCGAAGCCGTGGTAGCCCTCCTTGATGAAGATGTGGCCGCTGCGCTCGCCGGCGATCGGGGCGCCCGTCTCCCGCATCTTCGCCTTGATGTGGGAGTGCCCCGTCTTCCACATGATCGGCTTGCCGCCGTGGGCGGCGATGTCCTCGACGAGCGCCTGCGTGCACTTCACGTCGAAGACGACCGACGCGCCCGGCTGGCGGACGAGCACCTGGCGCGCGAGCAGCATCAGCACGAGGTCGGCGTTGACGCCCTGCCCGCGCTCGTCCTCGACGCCCAGCCGGTCCCCGTCGCCGTCGAAGGAGAGGCCGAGGTCCGCCTTCGTCTCGAGGACCTTCGCGCGGATCGCCTTTCGATTCTGCTCCTCGCTCGGGTTGGGAAAGTGGTGCGGGAACGTCGGGTCGGGGTCGCAGTAGAGGGGGACGACCTCGAAGCCCGCCCCCTCGAAGGCCGCGACGGCGAAGTGGGAGGCCGTGCCGTTGCCGCAGTCGAGCACGAGCTTTAAGCGCCGGCGGGGTGCGACCCGGCTCGACACGTCGCGCAGGTAGGCGTTGCGCACGTCCACCTTGCGCACGCGCCCCACACCCGAGACGAGCGGGCCGTCGTCGCACAGGACGCGCAGCCGCGCGATGTCGTCGGGGCCGAGCGTCGTGACGAAGTCCGTCGCGAGCTTCATCCCGCTCCAGCCCTGCGGGTTGTGGCTTGCCGTGATCATCGCGCCCGCGGGGCAGTTGAGGTGGATCTGCGCGAAGTAGAGCGTGGGCGTCAGGCACAGGCCCGCGTCGAGGACCTCCAAGCCCGCCGACTCGACCCCTTCGACGAACCGGTCCTTCAAACGCTCGCTGTAGGTCCGCAGGTCGTGGCCGACCACGCAGGCAGTGCGACCCCGCTCGCGGGCGATCGAGCCGAACGCCTGGCCGAGGAGGCGCACGCCCTCGTCGGAGAGCTCGTCGTTCGCCTCGCCGAAGACCTCGGGGACGCGGCCCCGGACGTCGTACTCGCGAAACAGCGTGCGGGCGAGCCTCATCCCTCGTCCTTCCCGCCCGTCAGGCCGGCCTGGACGAGCATGTGCATGTGGATCATCCCGACGACACGGCCCGTGTCGTCGACCACGGGGAACAGCACGACGGGACGCGGCTTGTGGGCCTCCATCGCGCGCAGCGCCTCGAACGCCAGGGTCTCGGGGTGCGTGACCGTGGGCTTTCGGGTCATGAACCCCGCGACCGGGCGGGCCGCGAGATCGGCGACGGTGCCGGTCGCCGCCCCCATCGCCTTCCTCAGGTCGTGGTCGGTCACGAGGCCGACGAGACGACCGCCCGCGTCCACGATCGTGACCGCCCCGAGCATGTGCTTCGTGATGGTGGCGAGCGCGTCGGCGAAGGTCCCCGTCTCGAGGACCCGAGGGTTCGTCGACTCGCCGCGGAGGATGTCGACGACGCGCAGGGTGAGCTTGCGGCCGATCGCGCCGCTCGGGTGGACGAGGGCGTAGTCCTTGGCGCCGAACCCGCGCCGCGTCATGACCGCGACCGTCAGCGCGTCGCCGATCGCGAGCGTCAAGGCGGAGGAGACCGTGGGGGCGAGTCCCAGCGGGTCCGCCTCCCGGATCTCGCCCCAGCAGAGGGCGACGTCGGCCATGCGGGCGAGCGGGCTCGACTTGCTGCCCGTCAGCGCCACGACGCGCGCCCCGAGCGACGTGATCACGGGGATCAGCTCGAGGACCTCCCGCGTCGTCCCCGAGTGGCTGACGGCGATGACGACGTCGCGCGAGGTGACGATCCCGACGTCGCCGTGGAATCCCTCCGCCGGGTGGAGGAACCCCGCCGGGGTGCCCGTCGACACCATCGTGCTCGCGATCTTCTGGGCGATCTGGCCCGACTTCCCCATGCCGCAGAGGATCACCCGGCCCGGGCACGTGAGGATGCGGTCGACGGCCGCGTCGAAGTCGGGGCCCAGGCGGTCGGCCAGCGCGAGCAGCGCCTCTCCCTCCCGGCGCACGACCTCCCGGCCGACTTCGTGGTGCTCACGCATGGCCCGCGAGCGTACCCCGCCGGACCCGGTGCCCACATGGAACGGCGGGCGCGCGGCGTGACCGACCCGGCCTCCCGCGCGTCGGCAAGGCATGGGACGACCGCCCCCCTCCGTCCAGGCGCTGGCCGGTCTGCTCCTCGGCTTTCTCGCAGCGGATGTCGGCGTCGCGGGGCTCGTGCCCGTCGCGATCGCGCTCGCGGCATCCCTGCTGCTCGCGCCGGCACGACGGCTGCGCGCGCCCGCGCTCGCGGCCGCGCTCGGCCTCGTCTCCGCCGCCCGCTGGGACGCGACGCCGCGGACGGACGACCTCGAGGCCGTCCTCCCCGACGCCCCGGTGCGCGCGGTGCTCGAGGGCGTGGTTCGCGACGCCGACCCGCCGGCCCCCGACGCGACGACATTCGTGCTCGACGCGACCGCGTGGACGACGCGCGCGGGCCGCGCCGCGGGGCGCGCGGGCGTGCGCGTGCGCGTCGAGGGTCCGCCCGACGCGATGCCCGCGATCCACCCGGGCGACCGCGTGGTCGTCGTGGGGCGGCTCGACCGACTCGCGGCCGCGACCAACCCCGGCACCTACGACGCGCGCGCGGCGGCGGCCCGTCGCGGCATCCACGCCCGCCTCGCCGTGCCCGACCCGCGTGCCGTCGAGCGCGTGCGGCCCTCGGACGGACCGCTCGCTGCCGTCTCGCGCGTGCGGCACGCCGCGGCGCGCGCGCTCGACCGGGCGTTCTCCCCCGCCGACGCGGGTCTCCTGCGCTCCCTGCTGCTGGGCGACCGGGGCGCCCTCGCCGACCACGACCGCGAGCGGTTCCGGCTCGCGGGCGCGGCGCACGTGCTCGCGATCTCGGGCGCGCACGTGGCGCTGCTGGCCGCCGGGCTCCTGTGGCTCCTGCGGCGAAGGCGGGTCGGCCCGCGACTCGCGGCCGCCGTCGTGCTCGCCTCGATCGCCGTGCTCGTCCCGCTGACGGGATCGGCCGCGCCCGTCGTGCGCTCGGCCGCGGGCTTCGCCCTGTTCCTCCTCGGGCGGATCGCGGGCCGCGAGCCCTCGGGCGGGGCGATCCTCGCGACGGTCGCCGTCCTGTTCCTGGTGCTCGACCCGAGCGCGTCGGAGGACCCCGGCTTTCGCATGTCGTTCGCCGCGGCGGGCGGCCTCGTGCTGCTCGCCCGGCGCCTGCGCTCGGCGCTGGTGCCCCCGCACCCCGTCCACCTCCCCGGGATGCCGCACCGTCCCCGGGCGCCCGTGCGCTCGGCGCTGGCCGCGGGCGCCGCCGCCTGGCTCGGGAGCACCCCCATCGCCGTGCACGACCTCGGCCAGGCGGGCGTCGTCGCCGTCCCCGTGGGGGTCATCGTCGTGCCGCTGTCGATGGTCGCGATCCTGTGCGGGGCGGCCGCCGCGGCGGCCGCCCCGCACAGGATCGCGACCATCGACAGCGGCACG
>DATLLK010000077.1:0-4106 GCA_035537895.1 Planctomycetota bacterium | reverse complement strand
GTGGACGTGCACCCCGGCCCGACGCCGATGTTACACGCGTTCGGCGTCGAGGCGCAGATCGAGGACGTGTTCCGCCGAACGATCCGGCTGCCCTCGGGCGGGTCGATCGTCATCGACCCGACGGAGGCGCTCGTCGCGATCGACGTGAACTCCGGGCGACTGACCGAGGAGGAGGACCTCGAGAGCACGGCGTTGAAGACCGACCTCGAGGCGGTGCCGGAAGTCGCACGGCAGCTGCGGCTGCGCGACCTCGGCGGCGTCATCGTGATCGACTTCATCGACCTCCGCGACAACGACCACGTGCGCCAGGTCGAGCGCGCGCTCCGCGAGGCCCTCCGCCGCGACCGCGCGCGCATCCGCCTCGGTCGAATGGGCCCCTTCGGGTGCCTCGAGCTGACGCGTCAGCGCATCCGGCCGGCGCTCCTCTCCGTGACGCACGTCGAGTGCCCGACCTGCGGGGGGGCGGGCCGCCGCCGTCACCCCTTCGGGATCGCGCTCCGGGTGCTCCGCGAGCTGCGCGCCCGTGCCGCCCGGTCACGCGGGCACGGGGGGCTCGAGGTCCGCGTGGCGCCCCAGATCGCCGACCTGCTCCGCAAGCGGAAGGGCGACTCCCTGGCGGCGCTCGAGGCCTGGCTGACCGGGCCCTTCCGGCTCACCCCCGACTCCACGCTTCCGTACGGCGGATGGAGCATCAAGGGGGTCCCTCCCCGGACGACGGCGCGCCCGGCCCCGGCCGCGCCCGCCGGCGGCGCGGCACCCGGTCCCGAAAGCGCTTGAGGCCGCGTCGGTCGGCGGTAACGTAGGCCCCCTTCCACGGCCGGCGAGCGGGGTTTCGCGAAGAGATCTCCCTCGACCGGGGGCGCAGTGCCCTCACCGGCAGTGCCCTCACCGGCAGTGCCCTCACCGGCAGTTCCCCACCGGCCCCGTCCCGGATCGACGCCCCATGTCCTACGCCGTCATCAACGATCGCGGTCAGCAGTACACCGTGAAGCCGGGCGAGCGCACGAAGCTCGCGCTGCGGGGCGAGGAGCCGGGAGCCAAGGTCGTGTTCGACCACGTCCTCCTGCTCGGCGGCGACGGCGGCATGCACGTCGGGACGCCGGAGATCGCGGGCGCGCGCGTCGAGGGCACCGTCCTCCGCCACGGCCTCGAGAAGAAGATCATCGTGTTCAAGAAGAAGCGCCGCAAGGGCTACCGCCGCAAGCAGGGCCACCGGCAGGGGTTCACCGAGGTCCGCATCGACGCGGTCCACGGCGCGTAACCGGAGGAGTCCGTCACATGGCGCACAAGAAGGGACAGGGCTCCAGCCGCAACGGTCGGGACAGCAACCCGCAGTACCGCGGCGTGAAGGTGTTCGCCGGGCAGACGGTGACCGCGGGGAGCATCCTCGTCCGGCAGGTCGGCACGAAGTTCCACCCGGGCAAGAACGTCCGCCTGGCGAGCGACTACACGCTGTGGGCGACCGCCCCGGGCATCGTCGAGTACCGCGCCAACCGCACGGTGCACGTGAAGCCCGCGCCCGCGTCCGCGACCGAGCCGGCAGCGGCCGCGCCGGCGCCCGGCGCGAACTGATCCGCGCCCCGCGAGCGCGTACCCGCCCGGCGGATCCCCGTCCGCGCGAACGCCGCGCGGCGTCCCCACGATGTTCATCGACGAGCTGGTCCTGACGGTCGCGTCCGGCGCCGGAGGCGACGGGGCCTCCTCGTTCCGCCGGGAGAAGTTCGTCCCCCGCGGCGGTCCCGCGGGCGGCGACGGCGGGCGCGGCGGGTCGGTGATCCTCTCCGCGAGCCCGCAGCTGACGACGTTCGGCGACATGGAGCAGGACCGCGTCGTGCGCGCGAGGCCCGGCGGCGCGGGCGGCGGGAACAACAAGCACGGCGCGGACGGCCAGGACCGGATCCTCCTCGTGCCGCCCGGCACGACGATCCGCGACGCCACGACGGGCGACGTGCTCGCCGATCTTGCCGCCGACGGCGACACCTTCCTGGCGGCCCCCGGAGGGCGCGGCGGGTTCGGGAACACGCACTTCGCGACCGCGACCGACCAGGCGCCGACGCGCGCGACCGCGGGGGGCCCGTCGATCGTCCGCAAGCTGCGGCTGGAGCTCCGCCTGCTCGCCGACGCCGGCCTCGTCGGCCTCCCCAACGCGGGGAAGTCGACGATGCTCGCGCGCCTCTCGCGCGCGACGCCCCGCATCGCCGCCTACCCCTTCACCACGCTCGAGCCCTACCTGGGGCTCGTCGAGCAGGGCAACTTCCGCCGCTTCGTGCTGGCGGACCTGCCGGGCCTGATCGAGGGAGCGCACACGGGGAAGGGCCTCGGGGACCGCTTCCTTCGGCACGTGGAGCGCACCCGGGTGCTCGTCCACCTCGTGGACCTGTTCCCGACGGACGGGGGCGATCCCGAGGAGGCCTACCGCGTCGTCCGCCGGGAGATCCGCGCCTACGGTCACGGCCTGTCGCGGCGGCCCGAGGTCGTCGTGGGCACGAAGGCCGATCTGGCGACCCCCGCCAAGGCGCGGGAGGCGGCGGCCCGGCTCGCGCGGAAGCTGCGACGGCCGGTCCACCCCGTCTCCGCGGTGAGCGGCGCCGGTCTCGCCGCCGTGGTCGCCGCCGTCGCGCGGGCGTTGGAGGCGAAGGGCCCCCGGTGACCCCCCCGGTCACCTCGTCGAGCGGCCCCGCGATCGCGAGGGGGGGCTCACGCCGGTGCCCGGTTCGGTCGACAATGGGGATGTCCACGGGAATCGACACATGACGGCGGATCCCTTCGTCAACTTCCGCGTGATGGTCAAGGAGCGGGCCTCCGACCTCATCCTGAGGGAAGGGGAGCGCCCCGCCATCCGCGTCGAGGGCAAGGTCCGGTTCCTGACCGACGAGCGGTTCACGCCCGAGGACTCCGAGGCGCTGCTGGCGGCGATCCTCTCCACCGAGGAGGTCGCGGCCTTCCGGGTGTTGATGGAGAAGGACGTCGCGTTCGTCGTCCCCGGCGTCGGTCGCTTCCGCGCCAACCTGTTCGTCCAGCGCAAGCGCATGGGCTTCGTCTTCCGCCACGTCCACGAGGTCGTGCCCACGATCGAGGACCTGAACCTGCCGGCCGCCCCTCTCCAGAAGCTCGCCCGGCTCTCGCGAGGGCTGGTGCTCGTCACGGGGATCGCCGGCTCGGGCAAGAGCACGTCGCTCGCCTCGATGATCGACTTCATGAACGAGACGAGCGACCGCCACGTCGTCACGATCGAGGACCCGATCGAGTTCGTGTTCCGCGACAAGCGGTGCGCGATCACCCAGCGCGAGATCGGGATCGACACGCCCGACTTCGCGAGCGCCTTGAAGCACGTCGTGCGGCAGACGCCCGACATCATCCTGCTGGGCGAGATGCGCGACAAGGAGACGATCGAGTCCGCGCTCCAGGCGGCGGAGTCCGGCCACCTGGTGCTCTCGACGCTGCACACGGTCAACGCGGTGCAGACGGTCGAGCGCATCATCTCGTTCTTCCCGCCGCACCAGCACGCGACGATCCGCCTCCAGCTCGCGCTCGTCCTCGAGGGGGTCGTCTCCCAGCGCCTGATCACCCGGCGCGCGGCCGCGGGCCGCGTCCCCGCGGTCGAGATCCTGCTCGCGACGCCCACGGTGAAGGAGCTGCTGCTCGAGGGCCGCACGCGCGACCTGCCGAAGCTCCTCGACGAGGGGAACGCGCACTACGGCACGCAGACCTTCAACCAGTCGCTGCGCGCGCTCGTCCAGGCCAACCTGATCGAGTACGACGACGCCCTGCAGGCGGCCGACAACCCCGACGAGCTCGTGCTGGCGATGCGCGGCATCGGACGCGGATTGCGGATGCTCAATGCCAACACGTAGGCGCGCAGCGCCTACGTGTTGGCCTTGAGCACCCTGAGCAAGTGCGGCGCCTGCGGCGCCGAACGGCTCAGGGCCTGCGGCCCTTCGGGCCTCCGGCACGCGAGGCGCTTCGCGAACGGGGCCCTTCGGCAGTTCGGCGCCTGCGGCGCCGAACGCTCAGGGCCTGCGGCACGCGAGGCGCTTCGCGACCTGGGCCCTTCGGCCGTTCGGCGCCTGCGGCGCCGAACGCTCAGGGCGCGGCGGAAGACACCC
>DATLLK010000076.1:0-2239 GCA_035537895.1 Planctomycetota bacterium | reverse complement strand
AGCGAGGACCCCTGATGACGGCCGTGGTCGAGCCCAACGAGGTGCTGAAGGGGCAACTCGAAACGGTGTTCCGTCACCTGCTGGAGGAGTTCAGGGGAACGGCCGACCCGCAGGCGATCGGTCGCGAGTTCGGCCTGGCGTTCGCGCAGCATCGCACCGCGCGAGTCCACACCTACGTCGCCGCGCTCACGTACCGCTCCGCGCGTGAGGCGCTGCGTCGCCTGGCGGCTTCGTCCGCGGCGTAGCGGAGGCCGGCGTCGGCGGAACCTGGTCCCCCTCGATCCGCCGTCACAGGTTGACCTCGGCCCAGATCGCCGCGTGGTCCGACGCGGCCTCGACCGCCTTCGTCATCTCGGGGTAGTGAGGGAACAGCGTCCCGTTGACGCCCCCCCACACGCCCTGGCGGAACACGCCACCCGCCGTCGTCAGGGCGAAGAGCTCGGGGGAGAGCAGGACGTAGTCGATCTTGTTCGCCGCGGTCCCGTTGGCGTACGTGCCGGGCCGGCCGTCGCCCTGGAACTGGGGATGCTGGCTGATGTCCTTCAAGTCCGAGCCCGGCCCGAGCAGCGGGCTCAGGGGATCGGAGGCCGGCGTGTCGTTCATGTCGCCGACGATCGCGACCATCGTCGCCCCGGCCGCGCGCCGCGCGTCGTAGATGTCACGCACCCGCTGGGACTGGCGCTTGCGCTTCGTGTTGCTCGTCGTCTGGGAGCCGTAGCCCTTGCTCTTCAGGTGGTTGACGAGCACGAGCAGTCGGCCGCCGAGCGGCGTCACGATCTCGTACTCCGCGCAGTCGCGCGAGAAGACCTGCCCGCTCGTGTCCGTGTCGTCCACGTGGCTGCGCATCAGGTCGATGTGGTAGTCCCGCTTCGTCATGATGCCCACGTCGATCCCGCGATCGTCGTTCCCGTCGATCACCATCGCGTGGGCGTAGGGCGGCGCACCGACGATCGGCAGGAGCTGGTCGTTGAACCGGAGGACGGCGATCCGGCTCTCGACCTCGACGAGGGCCATCACGTCGGCGTCGACGTCGCGGGCCACACGGGCCGTCATCTGCGTGGCGACCTGGTTCACCGCCTCGGTCTTCAGCTCGACCCAGCCGATCCAGTCGTCGCGCCCGGCCGCCACGACCTGGATGGAGGCGCCCTGCGGCTTCTTGAGCAGGCGGCCGCGGTTCTCCCGCAGCAGGGCATAGGGTCCCCCGTCCTTCGTCCGGTCGAGGTCGCCCGCGGAGTTCACCTTGAGGATGCCCAGGATCGTCAGGTCGTCGAGGATCCTGGCCCGGATGGCGGGGGTGATGACGGGCTCGTTCAGCAGCGTGTTCACCTCCTTGTAGACCTCGAGCGTGGGCCGGCCCTGCGCCCATGTGTCGAGGTTGAGGGCCTTCGCCCGGTCGAAGAGGTTCTCGAGGTTGTAGGACGCCAGCCGCATGGGGACTCCTCTCCTCGCCGTCACCCCCGGCGCGCTCCCCGGTCGCGCTCATCGCCGATCCGGAGCGATGAGCGGAGGGGGCCCGGCCGTGTTTCGGTCCGTGCACGCACGGGGAGTCTGCCACGGCCGACCGGTCGAATCGGCCGCCGCGATGCGCATGATCGGAGATTTGCGGGACCGTGTCCCCGCCTTCACGGGCGCGGCCTAACCTCGCACGCATGAGTGCTTCCATTCGCATCGACCGGTGGGACGGGACGCTCCCGCGCCCGATCGGGGCCGCGCCCTTCCAGCGCGCCCGCTTCGGCGTGACCGCGCGCACGACGCGTCGCGGCGCGCCGCCCCTCACGGGGGGATGGACCGTGGTCGTCCTCGAGGACGGCACACGCCTCGAAGGAGAGGCCGTGCTCTTGAACGCCGAGCGCCGCGTGCCGACGTCGCCGGCGGGGCCGCTGCCTCACGAGTGGGACCTGCACCTCGCCTGGTGTCACCGCCGTCCGATCGTGACGTCGCGCGAGGCACCGCCGACAGGGCCGTAGGTCCCCCCACCGACGGCCACTCCCGCGCTCACGGCCGATCCGGCGCTCCGACGGGGGGCTCCGGGATGATGCGGGCGCTGCGCTGGCCCGTCAGGTACGCCCACGCCCACTCGAAGAGCACCGCGAAGCGGTTGCGGAAGCCGATGAGGAACGTCACGTGGACGACGACCCAGAGCAGCCAGGCGAAGCGTCCCGTGGAGCGGAAGCGGCCGATCTCGGCCACGGCGCGAGAGCGTCCGATCGTGGCGAGGGCGCCGCGATCGCGGTAGCGG
>DATLLK010000075.1:0-2921 GCA_035537895.1 Planctomycetota bacterium | reverse complement strand
GCGTGCGGAGGTTCGCCGTATGACCGGCGGGCTCGGGATCGGCGCCACGCTCGATCTCTCCGAGTGCGCGTACGGGTTCGACCCGCGCCTCGAGGACGGTTGCGCGCGAAGGCACGGCCCCATTCCCGGCGACGGCGTGACGTGCCCGCACCATCGGGGCGTCCTTCCCCCGCCGTGATGGGCGCGTTCGGGGCCATCGCCCGGTCGGGGGTCGCCTCGGTGCTCCGCCACCCGCTGCGCAGCGGGGTCACGGTCGCCTGCGTCGTCGCCGTGATCCTCCCGTACGTCGCGACGCTCGGCGTCAGCCGTGGGCTCCTCGCGCAGGTCGAGGAAGCGCTCGAGCACGGGCCCGACCTGACCGTGTCGGGCCAGCGGCTCGGCCGGACGGCGCCCGTTCCCGCGGCCGCGGTCGAGCGCATACGGGGGCTTCCGGGCGTCGTCCTCGCGACCCCGCGGATCGTCGGCGAGGTGCGCCTTGGGCGGGAGCGCCACTCCGCGGTGCTCCTCGGCGTGCCGTCGGACCGACTGCCGCCGACGGTCTCGTGCGTGGAGGGGCGGCTCTTTGCGCCGGGCGCCGCGAACGAGCTCGTGCTGGGGCGGCAGCTCGCGCGGCGGCTGGGGCTCACCCTCGGCTCGACGATCCCGCCCTTCTACACGAACGATGCGGGCGAACGGGTCTCGCAGGTCGTGGGCCTCTTCGTGGCGGACGCCAGCGTGTGGGAAGCGAACCTCGTGCTCACCTCGCTCGAGACCGCGGCGGCCGTGTTCGCGCAGAAGGACCTCGTGACCGACGTGCTCGTCACGTGCGCCCCGGGCGCGACCGAGGAGGTGCGCCGCGCCATCCTGCGCCTCGGCACGCTCGAGGAGGACGCGCACGGTCCCGTCCGGCCCCGCGTGGTGGCGCGCGAGGACGCGCGAGCGCTGGTCCCGCGTGGGCTCCTTCACCGCGAGGGCGTCTTCGGTCTCCACTTCCTCCTGGCCTTCGCGGTCGGCATCCCCCTCGTGCTCGTGACCTCGGGCATCGGGCTCTCCGAGCGTCGTCGGGAGACGGGCCTCCTGAAGGCGCTCGGCTGGCGGACCGACGAGGTGCTGCTGCAGGCCGGCGTGGAGAGCGCCCTGCTCGCCTTCCTCGCGGTGTCCGCTTCCGTCCTCCTGGCGGCGCTCTGGCTGGGCCCGCTTCGCGCGACGGGCGTCGCGGACGTGCTCCTCGGGGGGTCGGACGCGACGCCCGCCTACACGCTCCCGTTCCGGCTCGCGCCGGTGCCGGTGATCCTCGCGACGGCCCTGGCGGTGGCGGTCGTCGCGACGGGCACCCTGCTGTCCACGTGGCGCACCGCCGCGGCGCCGCCCGTCGAGGCGCTGCGATGAGGCCGCGGGACGACGACGCGGGCACGGCGGACCCGATGCTCGAGGCGCTCGCCGCCGCCCGCCAGCACCGCTCCCGCGACGGCCGGCGCATCGACGCGCTCCGCCCCGTCGACCTCGTCGTGAGGAGGGGGGCGTGGGTGACGGTCACGGGACCCTCGGGCGCCGGCAAGACGACGCTGCTCTGGCTGCTGGCGGGGCTCGACCGACCGACGTCGGGGCGCGTGCGCCTTGCGGGGGAGGACATCCAGGACGCGTCCGAGGGACGGCTCGCGCGCCTGCGCCGTCGGCTGGGCCTCGTCTTCCAGGACGCTCCGATGTTGCGCCGGATGACGGCGTGGGAGAACGTCGCCTGCCCGCTCGTCCCGCGCGGCGTGGCGGCGAGCGAGCGCCGGGCGCGGGCGCTCGCCCTCCTCGGACGCGTGGGCCTCGAGGACCGGAGCGAGGCGCGACCCGAGGAGCTGAGCGCGGGCGAGCGGCAGCGCGTCGGCGTGGCGCGCGCGCTCGTGGCGGACCCCGAGATCCTGATCGCGGACGAGCCGACGTCGCAGCTCGACCGCGCGTCGGCGGAGCGCGTGGTGCGCGTCCTGCGCGAGGCGCACGCGGCCGGCGCCACGGTCGTCGTGGCGACGCACGACCCCGTGCTCCTAGAGGGCGCGTCGCTCGTTCTGCGCCTGGAGAGGGTCTCTTGAAGTCCTCCGTCAGGCCGGGCCGACCGACGTCGCACGCTGCGTTTGTGTCCGAGCGAACCCCCCGCGGCACGCTGGATGGGGTGCGGAGGGCCCATGACGACGACGACGCGTACTTCCTGGTACGCGAGGAGGAGGAAGCGGCCTGAGCGCCCCCAGCCAGCGCGCCGGAAAGCTAGTGGCCGTTTCTCTGCGGGGCAGCGCGCACGATCGAGTCCAGGCCGACGAGCAGCCTCGCCCACTCGTCGGCGCCCACGCGCGCCTCGAACTGGGCCTGCGCCTGCTTCCACAGCGGGATGCAGCGCTTCAACGCCGCGCGCCCCTTGGCGGTCACGCGGGCCGTGCCGGTCCGGGCGACGCCCGGGTGCACGACCTCGACCAGGCCCTCGCGCCGCAACGGGGCGAGGTTGCGGGTGAGGGTGCTGCGGTCGATGCCCAGATCGCTCGCGAGCCGCGGGAGCGCGATCTGCCCCTCGGCTTCCACCAGCACGAGGGCGACGAACCCGGTCGAGCGCAGTCCGCCCGGCTCGAGGACCTGATCGTAGAGGCGCGTCACCGCTCGGGCGGCCCGCCGCAGGTTGAAACAGCCGCACACGCGAGCGGCGGCGAGGAGAGTGGCTCGATCGAGGGACAAATCCGCGTTTCCAGGGGGACAAGGCGCGAGACCAGCCTACTCCCGGGAGGGGATGCCCCGTCCCGGACGTCCGGGGGGGCGCGAACCGGCCATTCGGACGGCAACCCCGTTGCCGAAGTCGTATCGGCCGCTGTACCATTGCGCCCGCCTTGCACTTGCAAGGTGGGCTCAGGCTTGCGGGACCTCCGGGGGTTGGAGGAGGTGCCCATGCGCGGCGCAATGCGATCGAGGAT
>DATLLK010000074.1:0-3361 GCA_035537895.1 Planctomycetota bacterium | reverse complement strand
GTCAGCATCGCGAGCATCCGGACGAGTGCCGCGCCGAGCGCGCCGGCGACCGCCGCCCCCGTGCCCCCGCCCGGGGTCGGACTGTCGCTCGCAAGCCGCGCGAGGAACTGGCGGACCGTCAAGTCGCCGAACGAGGTCGCGGACATGGGGGGGCTCCGGGGGCCGAGGGAGCGGCCATGAAACGACGCTCGGAGCGCCCCCGCCACCCGGGGTCAGGGCGTTGCGCGTGCCCCGTCGAGCGCCGCGCGGATCGCCGAGGCGAGCGAGGCGCCCGTGCGCATGTCGTAGTGCAGGTAGGGCACGGCGGCCGCGGCGGCCGCCTCGCGGTCGTAGCGCGAGTCGCCCACCATGAGCGCGTCGGAGGGCGCCACGGAGAGGTGCGACAGCGCGGCGAGCAGGAGGTCGGGCGCCGGCTTCTCGCGCCGACCCTCCGCCATTCCCTCGACGGTGGCGAACCGCCCGAGGAGCGCCGTCGCCCCGAGGATCGCGCGGGCGAGCCCCACCTGCGTGTTCGTCACGCACGCCGCCGGGATCCTGCGACGGGCGAGGTCCTCGAGCGTCGCCACGGCCTCCCGATTCACGTGGATCGTGTCCCGCTGGGCCGCCATCGCGCGCTCGTAGGCCGCCTCGACCTCGGCGTGCGTGCGGCCCGGGTAGAGGTGCTTCACGTCGGCCGAGATCCCCTGTCCCCACACCGAGCCGAACCGCTCGCGATCGACGCCCGGGTTGCCGAACTCGCGTGCCGCCGCGTTGACGACGTGGAACCAGGCGTCGAAGGAGTCGATCAGCACGCCGTCCAGGTCGAAGAGGACCGCGCGCACGCGCGGCGTCGTCACGCGGGCGCTCCGCGTCGCTTCGCGAGCCTCGCCTCGATGACCTGGTCGGGGTCGAAGGAGAGCAGGCGCACGCGCTGCGCGAAGCCCTCGGGGCAGGCCGCCTCGGGGATCAACCCGATCAGCTCGCTCCCCGCGACGGTGACGCCCGCGACCTGCGCCCGGGACGCCACGGCGTCGAACGCCGCGATGGGGGAGGTCCGGCGGTAGTCGACGAGGTTCATCGAGATCTGGACCTGGCCCTTCTCGGGCAGCTCGAAGCCCAGCGCCTTCACCCCGGGCATCCCGCCGTCGCGCTCCCGGATCTCCTTCGCGATGCGCTTGGCGAGCCCGATGTCCTTCGTCGCGAGGTTCACGTTGAAGGCGATCAGGAAGAACCTCGCGCCGACGGCGGTCGCGCCCGCGGTCGGATGCACGGCCTTGTCGCCGAAGTCGGGCGCGCGCGTCGCGTCCGTGGAGATCAGGTCCCGGATCCCCTCGAACTCCCCCGCGCGCACCTTGGCGAGGTCGCGCCGCTCCGGGCGCCGCGCGGCCTCCCCGTAGAGGTACGTCGGGATCCCGAGGTCGCGCGCGATCAGCTCGGCCGCCTCCGTCGCGGCCGCGACGGCGTGCTGCATCGTCGCCTCGCCCAGCGGAACGAACGGCAGGACGTCCGCCGCGCCCATGCGCGGGTGCGCCCCCTGGTGCGCCGTGAGGTCGATGCGCTCCATCGCCTCCCGGGCGCCCGCGACCGCTCCGTCGACGACCTCGCGCCGCGTCCCCGCGAGCGTGATCACGCTCCGGTTGTGGTCGGCGTCGCTGTCCACGTCGAGCAGCGTCGCCCCGGCCGACGCGAACGCCTGCGCGATCGCCTGGATCGCGGCCGCGTCGCGGCCCTCGCTCACGTTGGGGACGAACTCGAGGAGCGTTTCCGTCACGGCGTGCCTCCCTCGTCGAGCCTAGACCGCCCGCCTACGGCTGGCCCCGATCGGCGGGGGTCAGTCCTCGAGCGTGGGCACCCACGCGGGGTGGCGGCGACGCTGCACGGCGTCGGCGACGACGGCGAAGAGCGTGAGCGCGAGGCCGTACGCGAAGAGGGCCAGGCCCACGTTGCGGAAGAACCAGACCCAGGGCCCGAGCGAGGGCCACGCGTCGTAGACGGATTGGCCCGCGGGCTCGAGCAAGACTCTGACGTACAACTCGCACGTCAACCGACCCGCGAATGCCAACGCGGCGAGCCGCAGACCTGCGCCCGTGCCGGCCCCCGCGAGGCCGGCCAGGTGAGCGACGACCCAGATCGCCGTGACCCCGCAGTAGACGGCGAATTCGGTGACGAGCCCCGGCAGCCACCAGGCATCGGGACCCGCCACGAGAAGGATGAAGATCGTCGAATGGAAGAGAATCTGCAGGATCGCCCAGCATGACGGGTTCCACACGAAGACGGCGCTCGAGCGTTGGCGGCGGAGGGCGCGCAGCATCCCGTTCACGGCAGGTAGAATACTGCGTCGTGCCCGCCCGGGCGTCCCACTTCCTTGCCGCGCTCTCCCTTGCCGCCGTGCTCGGGGCGTGCGAGCGAGTTTCGCCTTCCACCCCGTCCGTCCAGGATCGCGTGCTCTGGTGGCCCGGCGACACACCGCGCCCGAGCCCGTTCGGCATGAGACGCCGGGAGCTTGCCGTCCTGGACCTCCCGCAGGCTCCTGCAGGAGGCCTCGACGTGGCGCCGCCGGAGAGGCGCACGGTCCGCCGCCTCATCATCAACCTGGAGGTGGACGGGGACCTGTACGTCAAGGGGATCGTCTTTCGGTCCGGGGACGAGCGCGCCCGCGACCTCCTTCAGGGGGAGGTCACCCGGGCGAGACCGCGAGGAGAGACTCTGCTCGTCCTTCTGCGCGCGGATCGGCTGCGTCCGTGGGGCGAGGTGCGGCGGCTCATCGAGTGGGTGACGACCGTCCCGGACACCGAGGTGGCCGAGGTCCACCTCGCGGTGGACGTTGGCGGCACGATCGACGGACGGATCGAGGCGCGACTCCGCGTGCACTCCGCCATGGACGACGGGGGGGCACCAACGCTCGCGCTCGACCTCGAGGACGGCCGGGGCGGTTCCTTCCCCCGCGTCCGAGTCGGGGCGTCGTCGTGGACGTTTCCCGCCGGCGACCCCTACGCGCGCGGTCTCTCGCTCACCGTGGCGAACGCGGCCTGGACCGAGCTCCACGACAAGCTGCGGCTCGAGACGCGCACGACAACCGCTCTACCTGTCCGCATCGACTCCGACGTGCCGTGGGCCCACGTCGCCCAATTCCTCGCGCTCGCCCACTTGACGGGAGCGCACGCGCTCGACGTGCGCGGAACCGGGGCGACGATGGGCGTCACGCTCTCGGCGCCACCGGGCATCACCCGTTCCCGCGGCGCGGGACGGCCCCACGCCCCGGGCGTGCCCCTCGAGCCCGGCGCACGCGACCCGCGCGACGCGAATCCCGTCCTTCTCATCGGGATCGGCGTCGCCCTCGCTGCGCTCGTCGTTCTGCTGCCGCTCGCACGCGGGCGCTACC
>DATLLK010000073.1:0-2917 GCA_035537895.1 Planctomycetota bacterium | reverse complement strand
GCATGGGTGCGTCACGAGGCTCGGGCGGGGTCACGGGCGGGTCACGACGTCCGCCCGGTCGCCCGTCGCGCGGCGAGACGGAGGAGGACGCGGAGGTGGCCGATCGTGGCGCGCAGGGTGCGCATCTTGGACCGCCCCTCGCTCCGCGTCGAGAGCACGCTCGGCACCTCGACGACGCGGGCGCCGTCGAGCAGCAGGAGGCCGAGGATCTCGGCCGTCGCCGGGAACCCGTCGCTCCGAAAGCGCACTCCGGCCAGTCGCGACGCCCGGTACGCGCGAAACCCCGCCGTGAACGTGCGCACGCCGCCCGCACGGCGGCCGAGCACGAGCCGGTACGCCCCGGCGGCGCACCGCGAGAGGAGCCGCCTCGGCCACGACGCGTGCGCCGCCCCGCCCGGCGCGAAGGGCGAGGCCGAGGCGACGTCGGCGCCCGCCTCGACGGCGGCCACGAGGCGCTCCGCGTCGGCGGCGGGGTAGGTCCGGTCCGCGTCGTAGGCCACGACGACGTCGCCCGTCGCCGCCGCGAAGCCCGTCCGCATCGCCGCGCCCACGCCGCGGTTGGCCGCGTGCGTCACGACGCGCACGCGCGGATCGCGGCGGGACGCGTCCACGAGGCGTGTGGCCGTGCCGTCCGTGCTGCCGTCGTCCACGAACACGATCTCCTCGCCGGGAAGGGCGAGGAGGTCCGTGAGGCCGGCGTCGAGCGCCTCGGCCTCCTGGTAGCAGGGGATGACCCACGAGCGCCGCACGGGGCAGAGCGTACGGTGGCGGGCGTCCGCGGGCCCGGACGGCCGGAGCAGGGCTCTTCGCGCGCCGACCGGACGGTAGAGTCCGTGGCATGGCCTACGTGAACGACGGGATCGAGGCGGTGACCGCCCTCGTGTCCGGCTCCGACCGCTTCGTCCTGACCGGGCACGCGCCGATCGACGGCGACGGACTGGGTTCCGCGCTGGGGCTCTGCCGCGCGCTCCGGCTCGCCGGACGCACCGCGCACGTCGTGTCCGACGCGCCGGTCCCCGGGAACCTCCGGTGGCTCCCGGGCGCGTCGGAGGTCGTCGTCTGGCAGCGCGGCGCATACGCGAGCAACCCCGCGCTCGCGGACCCGCAGGCGCTGCTCTGCTTCGACAGCGGCGACACGGTCCGGCTCGGCGGCCCCCACAGGGAGCTCCCCGCGACGGCCGTGGTCGTCAACGTGGACCACCACGTCACGAACACGGGCTACGGCCACCTCAACTGGGTCGAGGACGACGCGCCGAGCGTCGGCGCGATGGTGTTCCGCCTCGTGCGCGCGGCGGGGCTTCCGGTGGACGCGGACGTCGCGCTGCCCCTCTACCTCTCCCTCGTCGAGGACACGGGCCGCTTCTCGTACAGCAACACGACCCCCGCCGCGCTGCGCGCGGCGGCCGAGCTGGTCGAGGCGGGCGCCCGGCCCGAGACCGTCACGAACCACCTCTACCGCAGCGAGGACCTCGGCACGATGCGGCTGCGGGCCCGGTGCGTGGAACGCCTCGAGACCGCCGCCGACGGCCGGCTCGCGACGACGTACGTCACCCGCGCCGACCTCGTGGAGCTCGACCTGCTCGAGGGCGACCAGGGCCGCGACATGGTCGAGGTCGCGATCGGGCTCGAGGGCACGGAGGTCGGCATCCTCTTCCGCGGTCTCGAGCCCGGGGCCGGCACGAAGCTGTCCTTCCGCAGCAAGACGGACTTCGACGTGGCGGCGATCTGCACGGCGCTCGGCGGCGGCGGGCACAAGAAGGCCGCGGGCTGCACGGTGAACGACGACGACCTCGCCCGCGTGCGGCGCGACCTGACGGCGTCGACCGCCGCGGCGCTCGCGCGCCACCGCCGTTCGTGACGTCGACCGGCGAGGCGCCGCCGGGCGACGCGACGCCGGGCGCGGCGCCTCCCGCGTATGCCGCGCGCACGAAGTACGACGAGCCGGGGCGCGCGGAACGCTACGCGACGCGGTCGGCGCGCCGCCACGCGGAGGAGTGGCGCCTCGTCCGGCGCGTCCTCGGCTCGCGCCCCCTGCCGCGGGACGTCCTCGACGTGCCGTGCGGGACGGGGCGGCTCGCTGCCGAGTTCCTCGCGCGCGGCGCGCGCGTGCGGTGCGCCGACCTGTCGCCGGCCATGCGCGCGCAGGCCGAGGCGTCGCTCGCGGGACGGAAGGGCTTCCTCGGGGTCGAGGCCCTCGACCTCGAAGCGGAGGTCGCACGGGACGCGCCGCGCCACGACCTCGTCCTCTGCTTCCGGTTCCTGCACCACCTCCCGGATGCCGCAACCCGGCGCCGCGTCCTCTCGCACCTCGCCGCTCGCTGCCGGGGCGCCGTGCTCGTCTCGTTCCACCACCCCGTGAGCCTCCACCAGGTCGCGAGGGGCGTGCGACGGGTGGTCACGCGCCGCCGGGGGGATCGTCACGCCATCACGCTGCGGGCCTTGCGAACGGACGCCGGCGCGGTCGGGCTCCGCGTGGTCGCGGCCGAGGGCCTGGCTCCGGGACTGCGCGACCTCTGGGTCGCCCTCCTCGAACCCGCGGGAAGCGCCGCGTCCTGACGGGCCGCCGCGTTATCGGTCGCCGCGCCCGGTTATCCGACGTCATCCCCGGCGGCGGACTCCGGCTCCGGTGCGGTATCTGACGTGCGCGAGGGAACGGTGAGCCCCAGCGTCCGGGCGACGAGCTGCAGGTCGAGCCAGGCCTCGCGCTTCGCGGCGGGATTGCGGAGCAGGTAGGAGGGGTGGAACGTCGGCAGCACGGCGCGGCCGTCCGGGGCGCGGTGGATGCGTCCGCGCAGGCTCGAGATCCCGCGGTCGACCGAGAGGATCGCGTGCGCGGCGTGGTTGCCGAGCACGAGGATCAGCTCGGGGTCGAGCAGGCGCAGTTGCTCGGCGAGGTAGGGACGGCACATGGCCACTT
>DATLLK010000072.1:0-3276 GCA_035537895.1 Planctomycetota bacterium | reverse complement strand
TCGTAGTAGCGACCGGCCGTCAGGAGGCGCGCCTCGTCGTCCAGCACGCGCAGGCTCTGGTACGAGGTCCGGTCCTCGTCGAACCGGAGCGAGCGGGTGCGCAGGGCCGCGGTCGGGCCGTAGAGCGGCCAGTCGCCCGGCGCCGGTCCGTTCTCCGCCGCCTCGACCACGCGCAGGGTCTGATAACTGGTCTCGCGCTCGAGCAGCTGCCCCGCATCCTCCCGGAGCGGTCCCTGCGGGAGGAGCGCGGCGAGCAGCGTGGCGAGCGTCACGACGGCCCCGGCGGGCAGGGCCCACGGCACGACGCGCGGCCCGCGATCGTCGGAGGTCTTCCGAGGGCTCGCCGACGGCGCGTCGGAGGCCGCCCGCACGCGCGGCCAGAGGACCGCCGCGGCGACGAGCGCGAGGGCCGCGATCCCGAGCGTCGCCCGTGTCCCCACGTCCGGTAACAGCAGCAGGGGCGCGAGGTAGCACCCGACGACGCTGCCGAGCGTCCCCGCGGCGAACACGGCCCCCGCGGCGCGCGCGACGCCTCGGGACGCGGAGAGGTCGCGGACGAGGATCGGGCTCGCGACGCCGAGCAGGAGCATCGGCACGCCGAAGAGCAGGAGCGCGGCCGGGAGCACGCCCCCGCCGGCGAGCGTGATCGCCGCGTCCCCGGGCGCGAGCGTGGGGGCCAGCGCCGCGCACAGACCCGGGTGGAGGAACGCGGCGGCGAGCGACCAGGCGGCGCCGACGAGGAGGGCGAGACGCGCGCGACGGTCCGCACGCGGAGCCTTCGCCGCCCACCACCCCCCCACCGCGTTGCCCGCGGCCAGCGTGACGAGGACCACGGCGACGATCGTCGCCCACGTGGGGTTGCCCGAGCCGAACCGCGGGGCGAGCGCCCGCGAGGCGGCGAACTCGAGCACGGTCACGGTGCCGCCCACGAGGGCGGCCGCGGTCGCGGCACGGCCGTACGCTCCCGTTCCGCCTGCCGTCGCGGGCGCCTTCGCGCGCGCACGCAGGGCGGGGTCCCGACGGCCCGCCCACAGCACGGCGAGCGCGACGAGGGCGCAGGCGACGGCCGCCCACGCGAGGGAGCCTCGGGCGCCGAGCGCGGGGATCAGGAGCAGCGGCGTCCCGGCGGCCCCCGCGAGGCTGCCGAGCGTCCCCGCGCTCGCGACGGTGCCCGCGGCGCGCCCCGCTCCGAGACCGGGCGCGAGGCGAGCGACCAGCAGCGGCGCGACGGCCGCGAGCAGGAACGACGCCGGGCCGACGAGGAGCGTGGTCGCCGCGAGGCTGCCCGTGAGCGACAGGGGGAGCGGCCGGTCGCCCGCCACGTCCGCCGGCGCGAGCCACGCGACGAGCGGCGCCCCGAGCCGCGCGGCGGCGGCCAGCCCGAGGGCGGCCAGCGCGAGCGCGATCCCCGTCGCGCGCCACCCGGCCCCGCGCTCCGCGATCCGGCCGCCGAACGCGTAGCCCGGCGCGAGCGCGAGGAGCACGACCCCGACCGCGTTCGCCCAGACGAACGAGGACTGGCCGAACCACGGGGCGCCGACGCGCACCGCGGCGAACTCGGCCACGAGGATCGCGGCGCCGGCGGCGAAGGCGGCCCCCGCGGCGCCGACGACGGTCATCGGGGAGCGGCCGCTCGCCGGCACGCCGAGGTCCCGGGCCACGACACCCTGCGGCACGCGGCCTCCGCGCTACTTCGGTGCCTCGAGCTCCTTCACCTTCGCCTCGGCGCGCGCCTTGAACGTGCTCTCGCCGGCGGCGGCCGCCTTGCGGTAGAGGTCGAGCGCCTTCGCGACGTTGCCCGCCTTCTCGTTCTCCTCGGCCTTGCCGAAGTAGGTGGACGCCACGCGCTCCGCGGTGGAGTTCCCCTCGGTGGTCGGCGCTCCGCCGCCGTTGCCGTTCGTCGTCGGGCAGGAGGGGCCCGCCGCGGGCTCGAGATCCTCGGGCTTCGCGTCGCCGGGCACGACGACGGACTGCAGGGAGACGGGGAAGTACCACCCGAAGTACAGGCTGTCGCGGACGTCCACGGTCGGGTGGTCGAAGACCGTGTCGAGCAGGCGCTCGAGCTTCGCGGGCAGCGCGATCGCGCGCCCGCCCGGCTTGTTCGAGGGGATGCGGGCTTCCTTCACGACCGTGCCGTTGACGACGAGGCGCACGTCGCGGTCGAGGTCCACCTGGCGGTCCGAGAGGAAGATCGAGATCTGGCGGATGCCGCGGGCGTCGATGCGGACCGTGTTCGGGTCCTCCTTCGTGTCGAGGCAGCGCACGCGCAGGTCACGCTTCTCCGCGCCGGGGTCGAGCACGTCGAGGTTGATCCAGTGGGCGAAGCTGTGGACGTCGGGGTCCTTCACGGTCCAGGCGAAGTCGCGCGGAAGCGTGCGGCCGGGCATTTTCGCGAGCCACGCCGGGAGGCCCTCGAGGGGGCCCGTCGTCAGGAGACTGGCGGGATGGCCGCCGGACGCGAGCGACTTCACCGCGGGCGCGTCGCCCACGACGTAGACGGGCAGGTTTCCGAGGTTGCGAACGACGTCCTTGTCGATGTCGGCGGTCGCGCCGCGCACGATGACCCCGGCGAGGTAGTTGGGCTGGGCTGCGGCGAACGTCAGCGCGTCCGATCCGCCCTCGAGGAAGATGCGGTCGAAGTCGACGTGGTAGCGCTGCCACAGCTCCTCGAGGGGCACGCGTGCAGGCTTCAGGCGCCCGTCCTCGACGAACCGGGCGCGCGTCGCGACGGGCGCGAACACGAACCAATTGTCGAGCAGCGGCCGCTGCGCCTTGTCGTTGCGGTTCCAGCGACGCTTGATGACCTCCATGCCCGGGAACTTCCTCGTGCCCTTGGCGTCCTGGAAGTCCTCGAGCTCGTGCAGCGTCACGATCGCGGGGAAGGGCGGCGTGGTCGCGAGCTTCTTGCCCTTCAGAAGGTCGGCGTAGGCGGCGGGGAGGGAGACGGAGAGACGAAGCGGCTCCCACGAGACGTTCAGGATCCCCGTGCCGGAGTCCAGCGAGATCTCCGCGTCGCGCGCCTCGCGCGGGAGCATCTTCTTCTCGAAGAAGGGCTCGTACGGGCGCGCCGCGTACACGATCCCCCGCAGCGCATCCGGGTCGGCGAGGACTTCGACGCCTGCCGCCCGCTGCCGCTTGATCTCCTCGAGGATTCCGATCCGGGCCTCGAATCCCTGCGCGGAATTCTTGTCCAGGTACTGCCGGAACAGTTCGACGAGCTTCGCGCGGTCCTTCGGGTCGAGCGGCTTTCGCGCCTTGGCCGGCGCGGCGCCTGCC
>DATLLK010000071.1:0-2252 GCA_035537895.1 Planctomycetota bacterium | reverse complement strand
ATCCTCGACCTCGCCGAGCGAGCCCGCGGCGGCCGCCCCGTCGGCCGTGACGACGGACTCGACCCACGAGCGGTCGGTCGAGACGAGGACCGACGTGCGCAGCGTCGTCGCGAACGCGGCGGGCCTGGCGGGGTCGCCGATCGTCCACCACAGGCGGCCGTCCTTCGTCTCGGCCGTGACGGGCATCTCGTCGGCCATCTGCTCCTTCATGCGGCCGAGGAAGGCGACGAAGTCGCCCAGCCGGTCGCCGAAGTCGAGCGCGCCCGCGACGGAGGGGCCGCGCTCGGGGTCGAAGCCGACGAGCGCGACGCCCACCTGGCCGCGCAGGCCGGCGAGGGCACGGAGCACCTCGAACACGACGGGAGGGAGCGGCGACTCCTTGCCCGGGCCGCCCTCCAGGAGCGCCTTCAGGTCCGCCCTCAGCGGATCGACGAAGGGCCGCATCTCGGGGTCGTTCACCATCTTCACGAGCGCGAGGCGCTCGACGCGGGCCTCCCACGTGCCGATGTCCTCGAGCGCGAGGAACGCGAGGCTCCGGGCGGGGACGAGGTTCTCGAGATGGAGGCCGGGCCCCGGCTCGGCGCGCGCGCCCGGGACCAGGGTGCACAGCGCCAGTCCCGCGACCAGGGCGGCGAGGGCGGAACGACCGGACGTGCGACGCAGCATGGCATCTCCTCCATGGGCCCCCGGGCCCGCGAACCTCCCAGGAACCTACCTCGGCAACCGGGGGCGGGAAGCCCCGGTCGCCGTCCCGCGGTCGCGCGGGGCGCCCGTCGCGGGCGCCGCTACCTCCCGCCGGGCGTCATCCCGGCGGTCGTCATCCCCGCGTCGGGCGGGACGCTGCGGGCCGGGGTCAGCAGCACGATGCGCCGCACCTTCGCCTGCGGCTGGTCGCGCGAGGCGGGGCCCCGCACGTCGAACTGGAGGGTCAGAACGATCGCGTAGGGCAGCTTGTGCATGACCGTCGTGTTCCACTCCTCGAGGGCGTTCTCCCCCTCGGCACGGTCCTCGGGCGGCGGGTAGTACTCGATGTCGAAGCGCCGGACCTTGTCGTAGACGAGGTCGTAGCGGCCGCCGTCCGTCGGGTCGTCGTCCACGAAGTACCGTTCGCGCCGCCAGATCTCGATCCACTCGCCGTTCTCGTCGTTGGGCCGGCACGCGTAGCCGACCTCGACGAGCGGCGCGTTCACCTGCCCCTGCCCCTGCCCCTGCTCCTGGGCATCCTCGAGCTCGGCCGTGCGGCTCGCGCGGCAGGTGAGGAAGTCCATGCGGTCGCCGTCCTTGCCCGCCACCTGGCGGTCGCGGCCCCAGAAGCCCGCGTCGGCGGGGAACTGGCCCGCCCGGTAGTACACGAAGCGGAGGTCGCGGATGATCTCGTCGAGGATCGCGCTCTCGATCTTCGGGCCCTCCATGCCCTCCGTCAGCGCCTGCTGCTTGCGCGAGGCCCCCTGCAGGATCTCGTAGACGAACGACATCGTCAGGCCCACGATCAGGACCGCGACGCTCACCTCGAGCATCGTGAAGCCCCGGTCGCCCGAGCGGGTCCCCCCACGGCCGCCCGAGCGGATCCCACGGTCGCCCGCGCGGGTCCCACGGTCGCCCGAGCGGATCCCACGGTCGCCCGAGCGGGTCCCACGGTCGCCCGAGCGGATCATCGGGCGGCCTCGTCTTCGCGCTCGCCGTCGGGCACCGGCACGATGCTGCGCAGGGTGAGCTCCGGCTCCTCGTTCCCCTCGAGGTAGACGGAGAGCTCGACGAGGTAGGCGGGCTCGCCCGTCGCGGCCGCCCCGTCGGCGCCCTCCGTCCCTTCCGTCGGCGCCGGCGTCGTGTCCGGCTCGGTGCGCCTCGACCTCGGCTCGCCGTAGCGGTCGCGGTCGTAGAAATCCTCCTCCTCGAACAGGTTGTCGAGGCGGCCCGACGGGTCGGTCCCGGCGACGACGCCCTTCTTCTTGCGGAGCACGAGCCGGTAGACCTTCCACCGGTCCTTCTGGGACCCGCGGATCTCGGCGAACTCGGCGTACCACTGGTCGGCGGTGATGGTCTCGCCGTCGCTCCACTTCCAGTGCTCGTAGACGATCCGGCGGAACACCGTGTCCGCCATGCTCCGGATCTCGCGCAGGTCGAGCGCCTTCACCCCCGAGCGGAACGACTGCTCGTTCGCGATGGTCAGGAAGGACATCGTGATGGCGATCAGCGCGAACGCGAGCATCGCCTCGAGAAGCGTGAAGCCCGCGTCGCCCGGCGGTCGGGTA
>DATLLK010000070.1:0-2727 GCA_035537895.1 Planctomycetota bacterium | reverse complement strand
AGCGGGCGCGACGAGCCGGCGCTCGAGTCCTTCGCGTCCCTGTCGTCGCGCGGCGCGACGTTCCTCCGGCACCGGGCGCCGACCACCCTCGACGTCGCCAACATGGCGACCCTCCTCACCGGGCTGTCGCCCGAGTCGCATGGCCTGCTCGACACCGCGTCCCGCCTGCCGGCGTCGGTGGCGACCCTCATGGAGGCGGCGCGCGAGTCGCAGGTCCGCACCTCGTTCATCACCGCCGTGCCCACCTCGTTCGCCCCGTTCGGGCTGTCGCAGGGTGCGGCCGAGACCGTCGAGCACTCGCCGGTGTCGGGCGACGACGCCGCCGCCCCGCTGCGCGCCGCCACCTCGTGGCTGGTCCGCGCGCTGGCCGAGCCCGACCAGCGGGCGGTGGTCGTCGCCCACGTCCGCGGCGGGCACCCGCCGTGGACGCCGACGCCGAAGCAGCTCGAGGCGCTCCCGCCGCGCGACTACTCCGGCAACCTCCAGCCGCGGCGCGCCGCCCAGCAGATCGCCGAGATCCGCGCGCGGCGGAACCCCGAGGTCAGCGAGTCGGACCGGGTGCGCATGCGCGCCCTCCACGCCCTCGCGCTCGCCCAGCACGACATCGCGCTCGGCGAGTCGCTCACCACGCTGGAGACCGCGCAGCTCCTCGACCAGACGCTCATCGTCGTCACCGCCGACGCCGCCACCTCGGTGGAGCAGCTGTTCGCCCCCGATCTCCCGCTCGCCGAGCGGTCGCTCGCGCTCCCGCTGTGGATCGTCTTCCCCGGGGGAAAGCTGGCCGGTCAGCGCGTCGCGCTGCCGACGAAGATGTCCGACGTCGCGCAGACGCTCCACGCAGCCCTCGGCCTCGCGCCGCCGCCCGCCCTGCGCGGCGAGGACCTCTTCGCCCTCGCGTCGGGGCGCAGCGCGGCGGGCGAGCGGATCCAGGTCGCGACGATGGGCAACCTCGTGTCCGCGCGGTGGGGGGACCTCGTGATCACCGGCGCGCTGGGCAAGGCCCCGTCGCTGTGTGATCTCCAGCTCGATCCCACCTGCGCCTTCGATCGCCGCGCAACCTCGCCGCTCGCGGTCACCGCGCTGTTCCGGGCGACCCTCGACGAGCTCGCGCAGCGGGGCACCCGGCCGCCGCACGAGGCGCTCATCCTCGACGACACCACCCGCTCCGCCCTCACCGTCTGGGGCCGATGAACCGCTGGATTCGTGAGCCGCGGTCCCCGGGAGAGGTCACCGCGCGCACGAGGCACGACTGCACGAGCGGGGCATCTCCGCGTTGCACGAACGAAAACCAGCGGTGTGGTGATCGTGAGGGATCGCGGGGTTGGCGACGTGGAAAGGATGGCCCGCGCCTTGCTCTCGCGATCGGCATGGCGATGTCGACTCTTCCCGAGGTCCTGCTCGTCGACGGCGAGCCGGTGGCCGGGCTCGAGCTGCCCCGTCATGTGGTGCCGGCCCCGCTCCGGGCAAGGTGCGTCCTGGCCACCGACGTCGCGTCCCTCCGCGCGGCGATGGACGGGCCGGTGATCGCCGCGGTCATCGACGGCCGTGCCGACCCCGGCAGCGGGGAGCGGGCGGTCGCCGCGCTCCGATCGCTGCCCGGTGGCGCCGACCTCCCCGTCGTCCTCCTCGCGCCCGGTCCGGCGCGCCCCGCGTGGGTCGACGCCGATCTCCGCGTCGACGTCGTCCTGCCTCCCCACGCCGTCTCCGCCCTGCACGCCCGGCTCCGGCTGCTCGCGGGCGCCTCGGCGCGCGTCCCCGGGGACGAGCACGCCGAGCGCCTGCGTTCGGCCTGAGGTCAGCGCGTCGATCGAGGGTCGAGCCCGCGCCCCCGCACCGGCGGCAGGCCGGGGTCGCTCACCCGGATCGGGCGAGGGTTGAACAGGCCCGGCCGGCCGACGAACACACCGGCCCGCGCGACGAACAGGTCCCCGGCGTCGAGCGCCTCGCCGCAGAGGGGGCCGAGCCGTCGCGTCGCCGTGGCCGTCCCTGCGACCACCGCCGCGCCGTCGTCGTCGACGTCGAGGGCCGTCGGGAACGCGCCTCGCAGCGCCCTGCGGGACTTCAGGTCGTCACCCCCGTCGTCGACGCGGGTGAGCGCGACCTGGGTGCACGGCCGCGCCGCCAGCCCTCGACGGCCGGGGCACGCCGTGGTCCCCGCGGCGACGAGGTCGCCGGCCGGTCCATCGTCGATGAACAGCAGGGGATCCTCGCTCTCCAGCATCCACAGGGGAGCACCCCGCTCGTCCAGCTTGGCGACGAGGTGAGGGGGCTCCGCCCCCGGCACCGTGCCCTCGCCGAGGAATCCACGCGCGACGAGGACCGGGCTCCCGTCGTCGTCGACCGCGAGATCGAGGAAGGTCTCGTCGGTCTGCCCCGCTGCGCGGAAGCTCGTCGTCCACGTCACGTCGGCCGTGGCCGCGACGTGCATCGCGAAGACACCGACGCCCCGGGCGTCGTGTCCTGCCACGAACGCACCGCCCAGGGGCGAGGCCTCGACGTCGAGGGGCTCCCAGTCGGTCGCGGTCGGCAGCACCGTGGCGCGCTGGGCCCGCCCGCCGACGCCGTCGATCCACGCGAGGAAGCCCCGGACGACGCCCGACCGCAGCCGGACGTCGCCGATCCATGCCTCACCCTCCAGGCTGCCGAGGAGGAGGACACCGCCCATGGCGTCGATCGCGAGGCTGGTCGGGACCGCGCCGCCCTCGACGGTGTGCAGCGTCTCCGCCC
>DATLLK010000069.1:0-5959 GCA_035537895.1 Planctomycetota bacterium | reverse complement strand
CTCGACGGCGCCGGCGTCGAGGATATGCATCGCCGCAAGACTGGCGCGCTGATCCGCGCCGCGTGCGTGCTCGGCGCCATCCTGACCGGCGCGTCTGACCCCACCGTCAACGCCGTCGACGACTTCGCGCGCGACCTCGGCCTCGCCTTCCAGATCGTCGACGACGTCCTCGACGAGACGGGGACGCCCGAGCGCCTCGGCAAGACCCCGGGCAAGGACCGCGCCGGGCGGAAGATGACGTACGTCGCACTCGAGGGGGTCGATCGGGCCCGCGCGCGGGCGCGCGGCCGGGTCGACGCCGCGGTCACGGCGCTCGCGGGCCTCGCGAGCGCGGCCGACCTCGAGGCGCTCGCCCGCTACGTGGTCGAGCGGGACCGCTGACGGTCCTCGAGGCCGTGGAGCGCGGCGACGAGGAGCGCGGTCGCGAGCACGACGCACGCCCCCGCGACGAAGGTCGTGCGCACGGAGGTGCGGTGCGCGAGCGCGCCCATCGCCTGCTGGCCGAGCGGGAGCGACGTGCCGAAGACGAAGGTCCAGAGCGCCATCACGCGGCCCCGGATGTCGTCGGGGACGGAGAGCTGGATCGTCGAGTTCGCCGTCGCGAAGAACGCGATCATGCAGAAGCCCGCGGCGGCGCGCGCGGTGAAGGCGAGCGCCATCCCGGGCCACAGGCCCATCGCGAGGAGCGAGAGCGCGAACCCGACGAGGACGGCCGTGACGAGCCGCACGGGGTTCGCGGTGTGGCGCCCCGCGATCCAGACGGCGCCGAGCACCGCCCCCACGCCGCCGACCGAGAACAGCCGCCCGTAGACCGCGGGGTCGCCCGGCGCGAGGAGGTCCGCGTAGGCGGGCAGTAGCGACGCGTAGGACCACCCGAAGAACATCGCGGTCGCGAGCAGCCCGAGCAGGGTCTTCGCGGGACGGTGGCCGTGGAGGTGGCGGACGCCCGCGAGGATCTGCGCGAGGACGGTCTCGCGCGAGGCCGCCGTCGTGCGCCGCGGCGTCCGGATGCGGAGGAACCCGACGATCGGCGCGACGTAGGACAGGGCGTCGAGGAAGAACACGGGCGTCGGCCCGGCGGCGGCCAGGATCTCGCCCGCGAGCGCGGGGCCGAGGATCAGGGGCAGGTTGAACATGATCGAGTTCAGCGCGACGGCGTTGCGCAGCGTGCCCCGTCCCACGATCTCGACGACGAAGGACTGCCGGAACGGCATCTCGACGCCGCGCAGCGCCCCGAGCACGGCCGCGGCGGCGACGAGGTGGCCCGGCCTCGCCTCGCCCGTGGCGACGAGCACGGCGAGCGCGGACGAGACGGCCATCATGGCCCACTGGAGCATCAGGAGCACGCGGCGACGGTCGTAGCGGTCCGCGAACGCGCCCGCGGGGACCGAGGCGAGCGCGATCGGCAGGAGGGACGCGGCGCTCACCCACGCGAGCCACGTCTCGCTGCCCGTCATGCGCCACACGAGCCAGAGCTGGGCGGTGGTCCGCGCCCACGTGCCGACGCTCGAGACGGCCATGCCGCCGAAGAACCAGCGGTAGTCGCGGTTCCCGAACGCGGCGAAGGTCCGCTGCGCCCAGGTCCCCTCTCCTTCGGGATCGGGGATGGACGGGGTCTCCCGCGGCGCCTCCGTCACGGCGCCTCCCGCACCGTCTCGAGCGTCGCCCGCCCCTCGAACTCCACGGCGTAGTCGAGGTCGGCCGCGCGGTAGGAGACCCGGCGCCGACGCGTCATGTCGAACGTCCGCGCCCAACCGCCCGCGACCGCGGTCCGGACCGTGCCCTCGACGGCGGCGCGGTAGCCGACCGCGACGTTGTCCTTCGTCGGCTTCGGCACGTCCGTGTCGCCCTCGAAGGCGTGGGTGACCGCGACGCGGGTGCGCAGCACGTCCGTGCCGCCGAACGCCTCGCGGGCCTCGATCCAGACGCGGCCCTCGAGGGGCGCGCCCGCGGGCTGCCCCATCTGCGCGCGCCGGACGAAGAGGAAGAAGAGGGGCCGGCGCATCGCCTGGTCGAGGTCGAGGACGTCCATCGGCGGGAACCACTGCCCGACGCGGACCTGACGCGACGGGAAGCGCAGCGGCTCGGTGAAGGCGGCCTGCAGCACCTCGAGCGCCTCGTGGATGGCGGCGGGCGCGGTGAGGCGGATCGAGCGGTGGACGGCCCGGCCCTTCGCGTCGCGCTCGAAGCGCAGGGTGAGCGGGTCCACGCGGGGGTCCCGGCGCCGCCCGCCCGTGCCCGCGGCGAGCTCGACCGTCTCGAGGCGTCCCTCGACGACGACCGTGAGCTTCCCGGCGTCGCCCGACTCCGTGCGCGCGCGAAGGTCGACCGTTCCCTCGAGGACGAACTCCGAGGGCGAGAGGCCGGGCCCGGCCTTCCCGGTCACGACGCGCCGGTAGCGCAAGGTGCCCGTCGTGCGGAAGACGTCGCCCGCGGCCTCCGTGAAGGTCACCTCGACGGGCGGGCCCGAAGGGGTCGTCGCGACGACGTCGGGCGCGTACGGGTCGCGGGCCGGGGCCGCGGGCGGAGCGTCGCCGCACGAGGCGAGCGCCACGAGGAGGAGCAGGGCAGGGATCGAGGGCCTCACGCGACGGGATCCTACGGGCGCGACGGCCCAAGCCGGAGCGAGAGCCAGCGCACGAGGCGTCGCGGGTGGAGCAGGAGGCTCGGATCGCGCGCCACGGCGTCCGTGAAGCAGCGCCGTGCCGAAGCCGCGTCGCCGCGGCGCCGGTGGTTGCGCGCGATCCAGTTGAGGTGACGCCCCTCGAGGCGGCGGCGGTGCCGGTCCGCCGCGGGCGGCGTGCGCGGATCGTCGAAGTAGCGCGCCGTCCAGCGCGGGAGCGCGGCTTCCTGCATGGCCGGGTCGCCCCGGACCTGGCCCGGGTGGCGGCGGTAGAGCACGGTCGGGACGGGCAGGAAGGCGAAGGGCCCGACGTCGGCCGCGCGGAGGAAGAACACCCAGTCCTCCCCCGTCGGGAGGTCCTCGTCGAACCCGCCGAGCCTCTCCACGACCTCGCGCCGCATCGTCACCGTGGACGGGTGGAGGGACCGCCCGAGCCACTGCTCGCGGTGGAAGTCCTCGCAGGTCTCGCGGCCGCGCGAGGCCGCGCGCCGCGCCGACGGCGCCTCGCGGCCCGCGGCGTCCGTGGCGACCGCGCGGCCGAAGACGAGGACCGCCTGCGGATGGCGCGCGAGGGCGTCGGCGCGCGCACGGAGCGCGCCCGGCAGCAGCCGGTCGTCGTCGTCGAGGAGGGCGACGAGGGGATGGCGGGCGGCGCGGAGCCCGCGGTTGCGCGCGGCGCTGCGACCCGCGGCGGGGTGGACGACGACGCGCACGCGCGCGTCGCTTCGGGCCGCGAGCGACGCGGCGAGCCCGGGATCGTCGCCGTCGAGCGACACGACGACCTCGACCTCGACCCCGTCCTGGGCGAGCGCGCTCTCGACCGCCTCGAGGCACCAGGCGGGCCGCCCCCGCGTCGGGACGACGACGGACACGCGGGGCACGGCGCCCATCTAGAACGGCAGATCGCTGCCCGCGTCGCCCGGGGCGCCGCCGGTCTTGCGCCGCGCGCGGGGCTTGCCGGCGGGCTCGGCGGGCCGGGCGGGCCCCGCGTCGACGAGCCCCTCGGGCCCCACCGCGAGCGGCTTCTCCTGCACGGTGCCGTCGGCCGCGGCGACCAGCTCGGAGAGACGCTGCTCGGCGGCGTCGAGGATCCGGCGGCAGGCCGCGAGGTGCGCGACGCCCTGCTGGTAGCGCTCGATCGAGGCCTCGAGCGAGAGCGCGTCGCCCTCCAGGTCGGCGACCACGCGCTCGAGGGCCTCGACGTGCTGCTCGAACGAGCGCGGCTCCTCGGGTGACGGGCCTTCGGCGGGCATCGCGCCGAGGATACCACCCGCGTGCTACCCCCCGGTCGAGCGACAACCCCCCCGGGTCTCGCTTCGGACCCGGCCGGATGTCGCGCACCATGGGACGCGTGGCGGCCATCTCCCTCCTCCTGCTGCTGCCCGCCCCGTACGTCGCCGCCGGCGTCGGCTACGCCCAGGCGCGGCTGCGCGACGAGCGGCCCCCGGGATGGGCGCGCTGGGTCGGGCTCGCGACCGCGCTCGCCCACCTCGCGGGCCTCGTCCTGCTCTCGAAGGTCACCCACCGCAGCCCGTTCCAGACGGAGAGCCAGGCGCTCTCGTTCCTCGCGTTCTCCGTCGCGGCGCTCTACGTCGTCCTCGAGCGCACGTCGCACGTCGCGCGGTACGGCGGCTGGTTCTTCCTCCTGGCCGGCCTCCTCGCCGCCGCCTCCGTGCCGGGGCTCGCGGCGGAGGCGCTGCCCGCGCCCGCCCCGAACGCCGCCGACCCGCTGCTCTCCTTCCACGTGGGCCTCGCCCTGCTCGGGACGGCGGCGATCGTCACGGCCGGGCTCTTCGCCGGCGGCTACGTCGGCGTGTACCGGCGCGTCAAGCGCGCGCAGCTCGCCGTGGGGCCCGCGGGGGGCCCGTCCCTCGTCGGGCTCCAGCGGCTCGCCCGCGACGCCTCGTTCGCCGGCCTGGCCCTGCTCGGCCCCGGACTGCTGCTCGGCTACCAGGTCGTCGCGCGCGCCGGCACCTCCGCGTGGGCGCAGGTCGGGATCGCGCTCGCGACGCTGCAGTTCCTCCTCCTGCTCGCGGCATGGTGGCTCTGGTGGCGGCGGCCCCTGCGCGGCCCGGTCGCGGCCGCGCTGAACGTCGCGGCGACGCTCCTCGCCGTCGCGGGGTTCGCGATCGTGCACCCCATGCTCACGCGAGCGGCGGCCCTCTGATGCACGTCGTCCAGGTCGGGGTGGACCATCGAACCGCGCCGCTGGCGCTTCGTGAGCGGATCGCCGTCCTCGACGACCGCCTCCCGGACGTGCTCCGCACGCTCGCGGCGGAACCGTGGCTGTCGGAGGTCCTCGTCGTCTCGACGTGCAACCGCACGGAGGTCTACGCCGTGAGCCCCGAGCGGGAGGCGACCACCCTGCTGCTCGGCGCCCTGCGCCGCGTCGTGGTCGGCGCGCCGCCCGAGGAGGACGAGGCGTGGGCGCGCCGCTCCGGCGAGGAGGCGGCGCGGCACCTCTTCCGGGTCGTGTCCGGGCTCGAGTCGGCGATCCTCGGCGAGACCGAGATCCAGGGCCAGGTGAAGGAGTCCCACCGGCGGGCCCTCGAGGCGAAGGCCGTCGGCCCGGTGCTGGACCGGCTCGTCTCGACCGCGCTGCGCGCCGGCAAGCGCGCCCGCACGGACACGCCGCTCTGCCGCGGGGCCGTCTCGCACGGCCAGGCGGCCTGCGAGGTGACGCGCCAGGTCTTCGGGGGCCTGCGCAACCGCACCGTGCTCGTCGTCGGCGCGGGCGAGATGGCCCGGCTCGCGGCGACCTCGATCGCCGCGCTGCCCGAGGGCCGGTTCATCGTGGCCAACCGCACGCGGGAGGCGGCGGAGGCGCTCGCGCGCACGCTCCCGCAGGCGACGGTGGTCGGGCTGGACGAGGTCCCCGCCCGGCTCGCCGAGGCGCACGTCGCGCTGTTCGCGGGCGGGCACGCCGCGCTCGGCCGCGCGGAGGCCGAGGCGGCCGCCGCGCGGCGCCGCGACCCGCTCCTCATCCTCGACTTCGGCGTCCCCCGCTGCGTGGACCCCGCCGTCGTGGAGATCCCCGGCGTCTTCCTCTACGACCTCGAGGCGATCGAGCGGCTGCTCGCGAGCTCGCTCGCGGGCCGCCGCGAGGCCGTGCCCGCCGTCGAGGCGATCCTCGAGACGGAGCTGGAGTCGTTCCGCGCGTGGAGCCGCACGCGGCTCGCGGTGCCGGCGATCCGCTCGCTCCAGGCCTGGGCGGAGGAGATCCGCCGCCAGGAGCTCGGCCGGCTGCCGGAGGACACGCCCGCGCCGCTGCGCGAGGCGTTCGAGTCCCTCTCGCGGCGGATCGTGGACCGCATCCTGCGGCGCCCGGCCGAGCTC
>DATLLK010000068.1:0-6079 GCA_035537895.1 Planctomycetota bacterium | reverse complement strand
CCCTTCTTCAGCCCGCGCGCCTCGAGCGCGCGGGCTGAAGAAGGGCCTCGCCGCCCTCTGCCTCGGCGGCGGCAACGCCGTCGCCCTCTCGATCGAGCTCTAGGGGCGGCGCCCGGGCTGGGGGCGCTCGGGCCGCTTCGTCCTCCTCGCGTACTCAGAGTACGCGTCGTCGTCCTCATCGGCCCTCCGCACCCCATCCCGGGCGCCGCCCCTAGAGCTCGATCGAGAGGGCGACGGCGTTGCCGCCGCCGAGGCAGAGGGCGGCGAGGCCCTTCTTCAGGCCGCGCGCCTCGAGCGCGTGGAGCAGCGTCACGAGGATGCGGCAGCCGGAGGCGCCGATCGGGTGGCCGAGCGCGACGGCGCCGCCGTTCACGTTGATCTTCGCGGCGTCGAGCCCCAGCTCCTTCGTGACGGCGCAGGCCGCGGAGGAGAAGGCCTCGTTCAGCTCGATCAGGTCGTAGGCCCCGCGCGGGATGCCGTTCTTCTTCTCGAGGTTCTGGATCGCATGCACCGGGGCGAGCATGACCCACTTGGGCTCCATGCCGCCCGTCGCGTAGCCGGTGATCCGCGCGAGGGGCTTCAAGCCCCGCTTCTTCGCCTCGACGTCGCTCATGACGACGACGGCGGCGGCGCCGTCGCTGATCTGGCTCGCGTTCCCGGCGGTCACCGTGCCTTGCGCGCCGAAGGCCGCCCGCATCTTGCCCAGCGACTCGAGCGTCGTGTCGGCGCGGACGCCCTCGTCCGTGTCGAACACGGTCACGACGCCCTTCTTGTCCTTCTGCTCGACCCCGACGATCTCCTTCTTGAAGGCGCCGCTCGCGATCGCGGCGGCCGCGCGGCGGTGGCTCTCGGCCGCGAACGCGTCCTGGTCGGCGCGCGTCACGTGGCAGCGCTCGGCGACGAGGTCGCCCGTCGCCCCCATGTGGAAGTCGTTGTAGACGTCCCACAGGCCGTCGTGGACCATCGCGTCGAGCAGCTTCCCGTGCCCGAGGCGCAGCCCGTCGCGCGCCCCGGGGAGCAGGAACGGCGCGTTCGTCATGCTCTCCTGGCCGCCCGCGACGATCACGTCGGCGTCGCCCGCCTTGATCGCCTGCGCGGCGAGCGCGACGGACTTCAGCCCCGAGCCGCACACCTTGTTGATCGTCATCGAGCCGACCTCGACCGGGATGCCGGCCTTGATCGCCGCCTGACGCGCGGGGTTCTGGCCGAGCCCCGCCTGGAGCACCGTCCCGAAGATCACCTCCTGCACGTCGGAGGGCTGGATCCCGGCGCGCTTGACCGCCTCGCGGATCGCGACGGCGCCGAGGTCGGGCGCGCGGAAGGCGGAGAGCTTCCCCTGGAACCTCCCGATCGGGGTTCGGCACGCGGAGACGATGACGGCGTCGGCCATGGGGTTCCTCGGAGTGGAGTCGGGCCGAGTCTACGGGGCCTCTTGCGGGCCCCCACGCAATGCGGGGGGCGATCTCCGCCGTGGCGGGCCCGCGCCCCCGGCACGTCGCGCGCGACGCTCTCGTTGCGCGGCGCTACTCGAACGTCGTGTGGATGCGGCTCAGGTCGGACGGCGAGAGCCCGAGCACGCGCATCAGGCGCAGGACGACCTGGTCGAGCACGAGGAGCATCGCCTGCTCGAACACGCTTCCGAGCGGCGGCTCGGGGTTCTTCCCGCGCAGGGTCTTCCGGTCCTTCGTCTCGCTCGGCAGTTCGAGGACGACGTCCGCCGCGTCGGCGATCGGGCTCTTGCGGTCGGCCGTCACGAGCGCGACGCGAGCGCCCGCGCGGCGCGCGATCCGCATGTAGTGGCGCAGGATCGGCGATCGCCCCGTGCGCGAGCACACGACGAGCAGGTCGCCGCGGCGGATCGCGGGCGTGATCACGTCCCCCACGTGGTAGACGCGGCGCCCGAGGTGCATCAGCCGCATCGCGAACCCGCGCGCGATCAGCCCCGTGCGGCCGAGCCCCGTCAAGAACACGCGGCGCGAGCCGAGGATCGTCCTCTCGAACTCCTCCACGTCGGAGGGGCGCACGCGCGCGAGCACCCGGGACACGGGGACCAGCGCCTGGGTGAGGCCGCGCTTCACCGCGGATGCTCCACGCCCTCGAGGACGAGGCGCTCGAGCGGGAAGATGCACCCGTCGACGCAGCAGAGGCGGTAGACGGGCGTGCCGGTGTCGTCGCGGACCTGCAGCGTGCAGCCGAAGCAGACGCCGAACCCGCAGCCCATGAACTCCTCGGTCGCCGCCTCGCACGGGATCCCGCGGGGGGTGAGGATCGCCTGGAGCGCGCGGAACATCGGCGTCGGGCCGCACGCGAAGACGTAGGTCTCGGGCGTCAGGCGCCCCTGCGTCAGGAGGTCCTCGACGAACATCGTCACGCGGCCCTTCTTGCCCACGGAGCCGTCGTCGGTGCAGAGGAGGAGCCGGCAGCCGTGCGGGGCCACGTCCTCGTTGGGGACGACGTGGTCGAAGTCGCGCGCGCCGTAGCAGACCGTGATGTCGCGCACGCCGCGCCGCTGCAATTCCTCGGCGACGATCTTCACGGGCCCGACGCCGACCCCGCCGGCGACGAGGACCGCCCGCTTCGTGGCCGGGGGAATCGCGATCTCGTTGCCGAGCGGGCCGACGAAGTCGAGGCGGCTGCCCTTGTGCATGGCGGCGAGCGCGCGGGTGCCCGGACCGACGATGTCGTAGAGGATCGCGAAGCCCGTGGCCGCGTCCCCGGCGCGGATCACCCGGTGGACCGACATGGGCCGGCGCAGCAGCGGGACGATGTCGGGCGACGTCCGGATGTTGACGAAGTGCCCGGGACGGATGGCCGGGGCGACCGTCGGCGAGTGCACCTTCATCAGCCAGGTCGCCTTGGCGACGGGCCGGTTCTCGAGGATCTCGCCGAGCGTCTGCTGGGGGAACTCGGGCGCTTCGAGGGGCGGGAGTTCGCGCACGGGCACGGACGATAGCACGGGAGGGACGCCCCCCCGGTGCCGCGGCGCTGCGCGCCTCTGGACGGCCCCGCGACGCCGCTCCGCGCGCTGCTTCGCCCCCCCGATCCGGGGGGTACCCTTCGCGCCCCGATGCCCTCGCCGACGCCCACCTCCCGCGCCGCCGGCTTCGTTTTGACGCGCGTGCCGCGCCCCGGCGCCGAGCACGAGTACCTCCTCCTCGTGAACCGGCGCGACGGGATGCCGGGGCTCCCCAAGGGCCACCAGGACGAAGGCGAGGACGACCTCGCGACCGCGAAGCGCGAGACGGAGGAGGAGACGGGCCTCACCGACGTCCTTGTGGAGCCGTGGTTTCGCTCCGAGATCGGCTACCGCGTCCGAAAGGACGGGCAGCACCGGCGCAAGACGGTCGTCTACTTCCGCGCGCGCCTGCGCCGCGGGAAGGTGCGCCTCTCGCACGAGCACACCGGCTACGACTGGGCGCCCCTCCCCGAGACGCTGCGCCGCATCACGTTCGACTCGCTCCGCGAGGTGGTCAAGGCGGCCGCGCTCCACGCGAAGGACCCGGGGCTCTTCCGCCTGCGCGCCGCGACCGAGGACCAGGCCTTCTCCCTCCTGACCGCGCTCCCCCACGCCGACGCGGCGCTCATCGGCCACCTGCGCGGCGGGGCGAAGCTCGCCCGCGAGATCGCCGCGGCGCTCGCGGCGCGCGAGGAACCGGTCCACGTCGAGGCGACGGCCACCGGGACCCTGCTCCACGACACGGGGCGCGCGCTCGGCCAGCACGAGGACCACCAGATCGCGGGCCTCGAGCACCTGCGCGCCACACCGCTCGCGCCGTACGGGTTCGCGTGCATCTCCCACACGATGAAGGGCGCCGCGGGCGACGACCTCCTCGCCGCGGGCATCCCGCCCGAATCGCTCGACGCGTTCCGCCGCGCGATCGAGATGGACACGCTGACGTGGGAGGAGTCGTGCGCCGCCTTCGCCGACTCCTGCATGAAGGGCACGAAGCCCGTCAAGCCCGAGGTGCGCTTCCACGACCTGCGCGCGCGCTACGGCGCGAGCCCGTTCATCGACCTCCAGGAGCGGCGGACCGAGGCGATCCGGGTGGCGCTCACCCGCGCGATCGGCCGCGACCCGCTCGAAGTCGTCGGTTTGGCGTAAGAGCCCATCCCCGTAGAGCCCGTAGCGCAGTAGGGCGCCTACGGGGATAGGTTCCAAGCCGCGTCGCGCGGCCTCGCAAGGGTAGGATCCGCCCCTCCTCTGGAGGTGCATCGTGAAGGCGTTCCGGGACGAGGCGGTCGAGCGGCTCTCGAAGGCGTCGGGGCTCCCCCCCGAGGCCGTGGACCGCGTCCTCGAGGTCCCCGACGCCGCGCGCGGCGACTTCGCGTTCCCCTGCTTCGCGCTCGCCAAGGAACGGCGGGCCGCGCCCCCGAAGATCGCGGCGGAGATCGCGACCGCGATCGGGTCGGGCGGCCGCATCGAGCGCGCCGTCGCGGCGGGCCCCTACGTCAACCTGTTCGTCGACCGGCCGCGGCTCGTCGCCGAGACCCTCGCGTCCGTCGTGCGCGCCGGGCCGCGCTGGGGCGACGGGACGGAGGGCAAGAGCCGCACCGTCGTCATCGACTACTCGAGCCCCAACGTCGCGAAGCCCCTCGCCTTCCACCACCTGCGCTCGACGATGATCGGCAACAGCCTCGCGCGGCTCTACGCCGCCCGCGGCTGGCGGGTCGTCGGCGTCAACCACCTCGGCGACTGGGGCACGGGCTTCGGCAAGCTCCTGCTCGCGCTCGAGCTCTGGGGCGAGGCGCCGCTCGCGGCGGGCGACCCCAAGGCCTTGAACGACCTCTACGTGCGCGTCAACGCGGCGATCAAGCAGGACCCCGCGCTCGAGGACCGCGCGCGCGCGTGGTTCAAGCGCCTCGAGGAGGGCGACGCGGGCGCGCGCGCGCAATGGCGCCGCTGCGTGGACCTCTCGATGAAGGAGTTCCAGGCCGTCTACGAGCGCCTGGGCGTCCGCTTCGACCACGTCACGGGCGAGTCCTTCTACGAGGAGCGCATGCGCCCCGTGATCGACGAGCTGCGCACGAAGGGCCTCCTCGAGGAGAGCGAGGGCGCCCTCGTCGTGCGGGTCGCGCGCGAGGACGACGCGAAGGAAGTCCCGCCGTGCCTCATCGTCAAGTCCGACGGGGCCACGCTCTACGCGACGCGCGACCTCGCCGCGGCGATCTACCGCCACGAGGAGTTCCGCTTCGAGCGCGCGCTCTACCTCGTGGACGCGGGCCAGTCGATGCACTTCGAGCAGCTGCGCCGCGTCCTCCTGCGCGCGGGCCACGCCTGGGCGGAGGGCCTCGTCCACGTGCCGTTCGGCGTCGTGACGATCGGCGGCACGCGGGCCAAGACCCGCACGGGGCAGGTGGTGCTCCTCGTCGACGTCCTCGACGAGGCGGTCGAGAAGGTGGAGTCCGTCATCCGCGAGAAGAACCCCGAGCTGGCCGACGCGCACCGCGTGGCGCACCAGATCGGGACGGGCGCCGTCGTCTTCAACGACCTGAAGAACCGGAGGATGACCGACGTCGAGCTCGACCTCGGCACGATCCTGTCGTTCGAGGGCAAGACGGGCCCCTACGTCATGTACAGCCACGCGCGCGCGTGCTCGATCCTGCGGCGCCACGGGGCCCCGCTGCCCGCGGCGCCCGCCGACCTCGGGACACGGCTCGCCGACCCGACGGAGTACGCGCTCGCGCGGCTGGTCGCCCGCTTCCCCGAGCGCGTCGCGCGCGCGGTCGAGATGGACGAGCCCTCCGAGGTGGCGATGCACCTCCTCGACCTGTGCGAGGCGTTCCACGCCTACCACACGAAGGGTGGCCGCGACCCGGCGCTGCGCGTGCTGGCCGAGGACCCCGTCGTCCGGGCGGCCCGGCTCCACCTGGTCGACGCCGTCCGCGCGACGCTCGCGAACGGCCTCTTCCTCCTCGGGATGGCCGCGCCCGCCGCGATGTAGCGGCCCCCCCTACCGGGGGGCCCGCGGGACGCCCGACCGACCGGCCGGATCCCGGTCGGGCCGGCGTAAGGCTTTACGGGACAAGGGCCAACTCTTCGCACGGATGGTTCCGCCCGAGGGGTGACCGACGGTTATCC
>DATLLK010000067.1:0-10500 GCA_035537895.1 Planctomycetota bacterium | reverse complement strand
GGGGTAGCCTGCTCGAGTGCCCCTCGACCTCGCCCGCGCCCTGGACGTCGCTCGCGCGGCGTCGGCCGCCGCCGCCGCGACCGCCCGGACCCACTGGCGGCGCCTGCGCGAGGTCGAGCGAAAGGCGGACGGCTCGCCCGTGACCGTGGCCGACCGTGCCGCGGAGGCGGCCGCGATCGCCGTGATCGACGCGACGTTCCCGGAGCACGACCTCCTCGGCGAGGAGGGGGGCGGCCGGGATCGCGGCCGCCCGTACCGGTGGGTCGTCGATCCCCTCGACGGCACGCGCGGCTTCTCGCGCGGCGGGATCATGTGGGGGCCGCTCGTCGCCCTGGAGGAGGAGGGGCGCGTGGTCGCGGCCGCGATGGACCTGCCCGTCCTGGGCACGGCCTACGCGGGCGCGAAGGGCCTCGGGTGCTGGCGCGGGGCCGACCGCTGCCGCGTGTCGGACACGGCGCTGTGGGAGGACGCGATCGTGAGCCTCGGCGGGTTCAACCGCCTGCTTTGGAAGAGTCCGCACGGCCCCGCGATCGAGCCGTTGCTCAGGACCGCGTGGTCGCTCCGCGCGTACGGCGACCTCGCCTCCTGCGCGATGGTGCTCGACGGGTCCGCCGACGTCTGGATCGAGTGGGGGGTGAAGGTGTGGGACCTCGCGGCCCCGCGCCTGCTCCTCGAGGAGGCGGGCGCCACCTTCAGCGACCTCGAGGGCCTTCCGACGCACGCGAGCGGCAGCGTCCTCGCGGGGAACGCGACGCTCCACGCCCACGTGATGAGGGCACTGCGCCGGTAGGACCCTTCGACTCCGCCGCTTCGCGGCCTCGCTCAGGGTGTCGATCAAGACCCCCCTTCGACTCGACTCTTCGACCTGACCGCTGCGCGGTCACGCTCAGGGTCTCGCTCAGGGCCTTCGGCCCCTCGACGTGGCCATTTGCTCGCCGCTTCGCGGCATCGCTAAGGGCCTCGCTCGGGGCCTCGGTTCCCCGTGACGATCAGGCGCTCGCCGTCCGTCGCGACGTCGACGTGCACCGTGGTCGCATCCGCGAACACGGCGAAGAGGCCGCCCGGTTCGGTGGCGGGACGGAGCAGACGCTGCGCGACCGCGCCGGCGATCGCGACCTCCGCCAGCGTCGTGAGACCGTCGGCCCGCGTGTCCGGGGTGAGGCCGATCCGGCCGGCGTACTCGCGCGCGGCCTGCGTCGCGAGCGCCTCCGCGCCGATGCCGAAGGCGAGGACGTGCACGCCGTCGTCCGCCTCCATGCGCGCCACCTCCGACGCGGGCGGGCGACCTCCGTGCGGCATCGTCAGGACCGCGAGGCCCTCGGGCAGCACGACCCGGTGCCCCGCCGCGGCGTCGGGCAACCCGAAGGCGCCAAGGTCGGGCAGCGCGGCGGGCGGGCCCGCGAGCACGAACGTCCACGCGGGCAGCACGCCCGGGGCCTGGCGGGCGCCGACGGCGAGCCAACCCGGAGCCGACGGACGCAGCGCCGCGAAGTCGTCCTGGGCCACCGCCTCCGGCCACACGAGACCTGCGAGCGCCAGCGCGCGCGCGACGACGCCCCGAGCGGGGCCGGCCGGGAAGCGCACGTCCCACCCGCCGCCGTTGGCCGTGCCCTCGAGGATCCACCGCGGCAGGCCGGGAGAGGGCGGGGCCGTGCGCACCTGGGCGAGGAGCGCGCGCAACGGCGACGCCTCGCTCGGCTCGAGCGTGAGGCGCACCCAGGGCGCCCCGGCGCCGGCCTCGCGCCGCTCCGCGCCGACGCCCACCTCGAGCGTCACGCGGCTCCAGGCGTCGCGCACGAGCGGCACGCGACCGCCCTTCACCTCGAACTGGAAGCCCTCCGGCGTCTCGACGCGCTTGGCGGAGGCCGGGTCGAACCCCAGCGCGGCGAGGACGCCCTCGTACGGCGGACTCGACGCCACCTCGGGGCGCAGCGCGTAGTCGACGAGGCGAGGCCAGTCGGCCGTGACGGACCACAGCGTCGTCCCCGTCTCCGACGGCGAGGGCTGGGCGATCGCGCCGAAGCCTCGGCCCGCCTTGCGGGCGGCGTCGAGGTCCCAGGCGGCGGCCGCCCAGTCGCCGTGGGGGACGACGTGGCGCGCGTGGCGCTCGGGCAGGTCGGGGTCGCGGAACCGGCGCATGGCCAGGTGCTCGTCCTCGAGCGGGAGAACCCAGAAACGCGGGTCCACGCGCCGCGACGGGTCGAGCCACGCCTCGACCAGGGGCCGCCGCCGGTCGATCCCCGCGAGCGATGGCAGGTTGATCTGCGCGCCGAGGACCAGCGAGGGCGCGGCGAACGGAGCACCCTCCGTCGAGGGGGGACCCGTCCTCGCGGCGTCGTACGCCGCGAGGTCGCGGTACCACCACGTCACGAAGGCGTCGGGAGGCACCATGCCCTCGAGCGACGGCCGGTGGCGCAGGAGGCCCCAGACCGCGGCGTAGAGCAGGCCCGCGGCCGCGGGCAGGAGGACCCAGGGGATCCTCCTCCGGGGAGGCGCGCCGGGGGATGCGTCGGTCACGGAGGACTCCCGGGGGAACGCCGCCCGCGCGTTCCCGGCCCCGGCGCATGGTAAACGGATCCAGTCCCGATGCCGACCGTCCGCCGCGAACTCTACGACGCCCTCGTCTTCGACCTCGACGGCACGCTGCTCGACGCGCACGGCCGGGTGACGCCCCGCACGCGCGCGGAGATCGTCCGGGCCCGCGACCGCGGCTACACCGTCGTCATCGCCACGGGCCGGAGCCTCGCGGGCACGCGCGAGGTCCACGCCGAGCTCGGGCTCGACACGGACGTCGTCTGCTACAACGGCGCGTGGATCGGCCGCCGGGACGGCACCTCCCCCTGGCACTACGCGCCGATCCCGGACGACCTCCTCCGCGAGGTGACGGGCGCCGAGGCCCGCGCGGAGTTCCACTTCCGCCACCAGGGGGAGGCGAAGTACACGACGCGCACGGGGCATCCGCATCACCCCCGGGTCACCCGGTGGTACACGAACGCGGTCGTGGTGGACCCGCCGACGGGCGTCCTGCCCGACCGGGACCTCCTCCGCGTCTCCCTCTTCTTCCAGGGTCCGGAGGTCGTGGACGCCGCCTGGGACACGCTCTCCGGCGAGGCCCGCGAGCGCCTCGACAAGAACGTGTTCCCCATGTCGATTTTTCCCGAGTTCGCCGACGTCGATCTCGTCCTCTGCGAGGTCCAGCGGCGCGGGCTCGGCAAGGCCGAGACGCTCCGGTTCCTGCTCGAGCGGCACGGGATCCCGCCGGAGCGCGTCGTCGCGGTCGGCGACCAGGCGAACGACCTGCCGCTGCTCCGCGAGGCGGGCCTCGCGGTCGCCATGGGCAACGCGATCCCCGAGGCCATGGAGGTCGCCGACGTCGTGATCGGCGACCACCGGGCGGAGGGCGTCGCGAACTGGATGGCGCTCGAGGTCGAGTGAGCGTAGCGCTCACCTCGTCGTGGCGGCCGGAGGCTGCGGACCGGCTCGCGGAGGCGGCGCGGCTGGCCCACGGCATGGGATTCCGCGCGGTCCACGCGGCGCGTCCGCCCGCCGACGTGAAGGAGGCGCGCGAGGTCCTCGAGGGACTCGACGTGGCGCTCGCGGCCGTCGGGACGGATCGCGTGCACGACACGACGGCGATCCCGGCCGCCGTCGAGCGCGCGGCCGAGGCGGCCTCCGCGCTTCGTCGCCCCCTCGTCGCGCTCGACCTCTTCGACCTCGTCGCCGGCCCGAAAGAGTCGCCGGACGCGGCGGTCGTGCGGCTCTGCCGCGTCCTCCACGCGACGCTCTCCGCGTGGCCGGGTCTCGGGATCGCCGTCCGGCCCACGGGGCGAAAGGACCTCCTCGTGGGTTGGCGCGAAGCCGAGTGGCTCCTGGACGACCTCGCGGGGAAGGCCGTGGGCCTCTGGCTCGACCCCGTCCGCGCGCTCGCGCTGGAGCGCGCCGGCGCGGGACCGGCGCCCCTCGACTGGGCGGCGCGTCACGGACGCCGCGTCCTCGGGGTCACCCTCGCCCGGGGCTCGGCGGGGGGCCCCGGGGACGGCGGCCATGCGCCGCCCGAGGCCGCCGGCCTCGATTGGGGTACGCTCCGCGACCTCGTGCCGTCGCGCGCCGCGCGCGTCCTCGACGTCGGGCCCTCGGTGCCCGCGCCGGACGTCGTGGACGCGCGCCGGTACCTGGAAGAGGTCCTCGGCTGGTAGCGGCGAGGTGATGCATGAGCGGCGGACACGGACACGACGACGCGCACGGACACGGCGGCCACGACGCGGGCCACGGCCACGCGGAGATCCCGCCGGCGCCGGCCACGCGTTGGATCAGCCCGGCCCGCTCGGCCTACGAGCAGCCGTGGCCGGGCAACCTGCTCGTGTGGCCCGTCGTCTGGCTCGGCGTGGCGGTGCTGCTCTTCGCCGCCGCCCGCACGTGGAGCCACGGCTGGTCGCATGAGGAACCCGCCGGGCACGGGAGCGGTCCCGCGGCGCACGGGGAGCAATAGCCCCGCGCGCGCGGCCTACTTCAGCTCGCGCACGCAGCGGAAGCCGACCCGCGGATCGTGCGCGTCCTTCGCGATCGGGCGCACCTTGCGGATCGCGGCCTCGGACGGGTCGTCGCCCGGACCGGCGCCCTTCGTCATGAACGCGTCGGGCGCGTCGGCCGCGACCCGCACGCCCGTGACGATCTCGCGCACGTTCCCGAAGAGACCGAAGACGCCGTAGGGCGAGCGGTCCGCGTCGCGGAGGGAGGAGACCGGGACCGGCGCGGTCAGGTCGCCTTCCTCGCGCAGACCCCGCGCGCCGTTGGCGATGTCGTGTCGCAGGAGGCCGCCGGCGGCGACGACCCACTCGGCCTCGGTCGGCAGCCTCACCGTCGCGCCTTCCTCCGCCGACCGCCACGTGCAGTACGCGATCGCGTCCTCCACGGTGATGCCGCGCACGGGGAGGTCGCGGCTCGCCTCGAACAGGAGGAAGCTGCCCGGGCGCTCCGGGTCGGGCTGGAAGTCGAGCGGAGGCATCCGGCGCTTGCGCTCCGCCGTGTCCTTGATGCTCTCGAGGAAGAGCAGCCAGTCGCGGTTGCGCACCTCGCGCCGGTCCATCAGGAACGGCCCGACGTGCACGGCGAACGTCGAGGGCGCCGACCAGGGCGGGCCGCGGTGCTCCACCTCCCCGACGCCCGGCACGACGAGCGCCATCTCGGCGGGGGCGCCGCCGGCGATCGCCGGGACCTCGATCGTCCAGCGTGCCGGCTCACGGTCGGCCGGCTCGCCGGGCTCGCGGTGGATCAGCGGCACGAGCAGCGGGATCCGGGCCCCCGCCGCCTCCACGCGGTACTCGCCCGGCGCGAGGGGCGCCTCGCCCGCGGCCAGCTCGAAGTCGCCCCCGCGCACGACGTCCTCGAAGCGCGCCTTGCCCGAGCCCTCGGGCAGGACGATCTTCACGCGGCCCGGGGCGAACCGGTCGGCCACCGCGCGCAGCCGCTCCTCGAGCGACGACTTCGTCCCGCCCGCGGGCATCGCCGCGATCGACTCGCGCATCCCGGCGAGGTCGCCGTGCAGCACGTCGTAGACGCGCGCCGCGTCGCGCGGCGTGAACTCCCGCGCCGAACGGCCGACCGCGGCCGCGCGCCGGTCGAGCCCGTCGAGGTCCTGGAGGATCGCGACGCCGGCCGAGTCCGTGGGTCCGCCCCCGCCTCCGCCCGCGAGCGACCGGCCCAGCATGAACGCCGCCCCGCCGACGAGCAGCGCCGCGATGCCCGTCACGAGGTGGCGGCGCACGGCGCTCTGGACGCCCTGGACGACGGCCTGGGCCGCGGAGCCCTGCTCCGTCATCGCCCGCGTGGAGGACCCCGACAGCCAGGTCTGGAGGTCCGACGCGAGCGCCCGCGGGCTCGCGTAGCGCTCCGCCGTCCGCGCCGCCATCGCCTTGCGGGTGATCGCCGCGAGGCCCGCCGGCACGGAGGACGGCAGCGGGGCGTAGCGGCCCTCCCGCGCGTCGTCGAAGAGGTCGTCGAGGGACCGGACGCCCGCGTCCTCGAGCCTCGACAGCTTGTCGGCGCAGAGGTCCGCCTTCGTCTCGTCGCCCGTGCGGCGCGCGACCGTCTCCGCCTCGCGCAGCGCGTCGATCCGGCGCCGCAGCTCGATCCGCGTGATGGGGGAGGCGGCCGCGATCGGGGCCTCGCCCGTCAGGCAGTAGTAGAGGATCGCGCCGAGGCCCCAGACGTCGGTCCGCTCGTGGACCGCGCCCCGCGCCTGCTCGGGCGCGAGGAACCGCGGAGTGCCCACGATGCCCGCGTCGTCCCCCGTCGGGGCCACCACGACCTTGCTGACCCGGGACCGGCGCTCGAGGACCTGGCAGATGCCGAAGTCGATCACGTAGGGGCGGAGCGTCCGCGAGTCGACGAGCACGTTGTCGGGCTTCAGGTCGCGGTGGACGACGCCGTTCTCGACGTTGGCGACCTGCATCGCGTCGCAGATGGGCAGCAGGACCTCGGAGACCAGCTTCTCCGTGCGGTCGAGGTGCCTGAGCGTCGCGTAGCGCGTGATCATCCCGTCCCGCGACATCGTCACGATCTCGGTGAGCGTGAAGGGGCGGTACAGCAGCTCCATCGTGAAGTAGGGCCGCCCGTCGTGCTCGCCGCGGTCGAACACGGGCATCAGGTGCGCGTGCCGCAGGTTCGCCTGGACTTCGATCTCCCGCAGGAAGCGCGTCCGCATGGAGTCGCTCTGGTCGCGGTTGATCAGCTTCAGCGCGACGTAGCGGTTCGTGACCGCGTCGTAGGCCCGGTAGACGGTGCCGGTGCCGCCCGACCCGATCGGCTCCTCGATCTTGTAGCGCCCGACCTGCGTCCCGGGCACGAGCTCCGCGGCGGGAGCGCCCGCCGCCGCCGCCGTCGCGGCCGCGGGCGGTCCGACGTCCGCGCGAGCGGGGGAGCCAGCCTCCGCGCGAGCGGGGGACACAGCCTCCGCGCGAGCGGGGGAACCAGCCTCCGCGCGAGCGGGGGAACCAGCCTCCGCGCGAGCGGGGGACGCAGCCTCCGCGCGAGCGGGGGGCACGGATTTCGCCGGCGCTGCGGGCGCGGCAGGCAGCGGGGCCGCCGCCGTCGCCGCCGGAGCCACGGCCGTCCCCGACGCCGCGGGAGCCGCGACCACGATCGGCGCCACGGGCGCGTCCGGGGGCGGCAGTTCCACGGTCGGCTGCTGCGAGGAGGTCACGCGGGACGCGGAGAAGAGCGCCGCCTCCGGCGTGGCGTGGAGGAGACCCGGCGGCACGGTCCGGGCCGGCGCGCCGGACTTGCCCGTGACGGCTGCCGCGGCCGCGGGCACGCCCTCGGGCTCCGCGCGCTTGACGACCGCCTTGCCGTCGGCCCAGCCGACCGCGAGTTGGATGCCGCAGCCCGCGCATTTCGCGCGCAGGACGCCGCCCCCGCGCACCGACTGCAGGTCGCCGCGGTGCTTCTGCCCGCAGGCGGGGCACCAGAAGACATCCATCGGGGGCGGCGTGGGCGACATCCCGCGCACTCTACCGGGCGGTGGCGCCGGGGGGAACCGTGGTCACCCCACCGTCGGGGACGCGCCCGGTCCGGCGGAGGGGAGCCAGGTCGTGACCCGGGTCCCGCGTCCCGGCTCGGACTCGATCCGGATCTCCCCCCCGAGGTCCGTGACGATCCGGCGGACGATCGCGAGGCCCAGGCCCGTGCCGTGCGTCTTCGTCGAGAAGCTCGGGTGGAACAGCCGCTCCCGGTTCTCGGGCGGGATGCCCACGCCGTCGTCGACGACGGTGACGACGACGCCCTCGCGGCCCGAGCCGGGGACCTTGCCCGGCCGCGACCGGATCGTGACGCGCACGATCGGCTGGCCGTCGGCCCGGGACTCGACCGCGTTCGCCACGAGGTTCATGTACACGCGGCGGATCTCGTCCTCGTCCCACCGCACGGCGGGCAGGCCGCCTCCGAGGTCGGTCTCGACGCGGACCGGGCTCGACTCGCCCCCCGCGTAGAGGAGCGCCACGCTGCGCAGGACGTCGTCCACGTCCACGTCGCGCAGCGCGCGGGGGGGGAAGCGCGCGAACGCGGCGAAGTCGCCCGCGATCCGCGAGAGCCCGTCGATCTGCTCGAGCACGACGCGCGCCGTCGGCTCGATCATCTCCGTCGCGTAGCGCGGGTCGGAGCGGGCCGTCGCGAGCAGCTGCTGCAGCATCAGCTTCATCGGCGTGAGGGGGTTCTTGATCTCGTGGGCGATCTGGCGCGCCATCCCGCGCCACGCGGTCTCGCGCTCCGCGACGGCGGCCCGCTCCCGGGCGCGGCGCAGGTCGGCCGTCATCCGGTCGAAGTCGGCGATGAGGTCGCCGATCTCCCCGCGCCCCGCGGTGCCGATCGTGGCGTCGAGCTCGCCCGCGGCGACGCGGCGCGTGCCCTGCGCCAGCTGCTCGATCGGCTTCGTCAGCCCGCGGGCCGTCCACAGGCCCGCGATCACGACGAGCAGGAGGGCGAGGAGGTAGGCCGCGAACAGCACGCTGCCGCTGCGCGAGGCCGCCTCCTCGACGCGCGCGCTGTCGAAGACGAGCGGCACGGCCAGGGTCGCGGCGATGCGGCCGAGGGGGTCGCGCAGCGGCGTGTACAGGATGCGGACGCCCGTCCGGCCCCCGATGATCTCGTCGCGCGCGACGAGGTCGCGGCCCTCGATCTCGGTCGCCCGGTAGACCGACGCGTCGAGGAGCGACGGGAGGATCTCGGCGTCCACCAGGCTCTGGACGGTGGAGGTGAGGCACCGGCCGTCCACGTAGGCCGTCAGGTCCTGGCCGCGGAGCGCGGCGAACGCCTCGACCGCCTCCCCGAGCTCGGCGACCTGGCCCTCCGTCAGGCCCTGGATCTCGCGCCGCGCGTCGCGGGCGAGCGCCGTCTGGCGAACGCGGAACTCCTCGTCCGCCCGCGCCACCGCGTCGGAGCGGTTCGTCACCGCGAGCGCCACGAGGGGCAGGGCGGAGATGGCGACGAACGACCACAGGATCTTGTCGCGCAGCCGCATGCGGAACGCGCGGATGCCCACGAGGAGGGCCAGCAGCGCGAGCGCGCCGCCGAGCCCGACGCCCACGACCGCCATGCGCGCCGCCGCGACGAGCCCGTCCTCGAAGGTGAGCGGCGGCGCGCGGGCGATGACGGTCCCGCGCTCGCCGGCGGACACCACGAGCCAGGGGCGCCCTCCGTCGGTCGCGGGCCGCCACTCCGGCGCGCCCTCGGACACGTCGACGGGCGGAGGCCCGCGCCGGGGCATCGTCGGGTCGGTGCTCTGGACCACGCGATCGGCGCGCACGAGCGCCAGCTCGAGCGGGCGCTCCATGATCGCCTCGGGGTTCTCCGACCGGAGCCGGCTCGTGAGCCTCGGCGCGAGCCCCGCCAGCCGGACCGCCACGGGATCGGGGACGACGACCGACACGTAGCCGACGACCGCACGTACCGGCGAGAGGATGCGCAGCGACCCGGTCGTCGCGGCGAGGACCTCGCCCTTCCCGCGCGACATGGTCACCGTCACGTCGCCGTCCTCGGACGGGCCGCCCGGGCGCGGCTCGGGCAGCCGCCGGAAGGGCGGCATCTCGATCGCGAACCGGCTGATGCGACGTCCCTCCCCGTCGTGCACGAAGACGGCGCCGATCGCCTCGCCGTACCCGCTCGGGTGGAGCCGACGCCACGCATGGAGCGCGAGGCCCTCGTCGGAGCCGCCCGAGTCCGTGTAGCGCTCGAGCGCCCGCACGAGGATCGGGTCCTCCGCGAGGGGGCGCAGCTGGGTGGGGAGCTGCGCCTCCGTGTCCTCCGGCCCGCGCACGAGCGCGCCCACCTCCGACACGAGGTCGCTCCGGTCGTCGTCCGCCGCCGCCACCCACAGCACGGGGAAGAGCAGCGCGACGGCGAGGAGGGAGACGAGGAGCATCCGCGTCGGCGCGCCGGGGCGCGGGTCGCCTGCCGCGAGCCGGCCGAGGAGCGCCGCCGCGCCCGGGAGGAGGAGGACGCCCCATGCGGTGAGCGGAGGTTCGCCCCAGCGCGACAGCGCCACGGCCGCCGCCGCCGCCGCGACCGCCGCGACGACGCTCGCGAGGCGCGGCCTCGCGCCGCCGAGCGACGTGACGACGAGGCGCAGCCCCGACCGCACGAAGGTCCACGCGGCCGCCGTCGCGAGGAGGAGGGCCGACAGCAGGATCCCGCGCGCGAGCGTCGGCCACAGCGGGCCGTGGCCGAAGACCTCGACGCGGCCGTTGGCCGGCGCGCCCTCCACGAGCGAGATCCAGCCGCGCGTGGCGACGGCCGCCATCGCGATGCCCGCCGCCGCGGCGAGCGCGCGTCGCGCGGCGCCCGCGGGCGGCCGCGAGCCGAGGATCCCGCGCGCGAGCCCGACGGCCACCAGGAGGACGGCGGCCGTCGTCAACAGGAGGTCGCCCGGCGAGGAGAGCCAGCCGCGGTAGCCCGCCACCGCGTAGTCCGTCGGGTCGAACGCGGGCGCGAGGGCCGTGAACCGGCCGG
>DATLLK010000066.1:0-2275 GCA_035537895.1 Planctomycetota bacterium | reverse complement strand
GTCCTCCACTTCACCGGGGGTCAGATCGTCCCTGACCTCCCGGAACCACTCGGGACGGAAGACGGCTCCGGCGATCAGGCACTCCTGCTCCAAACGACGGTCGCGGGACTTGAGTCTCGCCCGCATGTCGGATGCCGGGGTGCCACCCCCGGATCCACTCCCACCAGCGGAGCCAAGCGCCCCGAAGCCGACCGGGGCCCCCGGCCCCGCCTCGCGTCGGCCGGGCCGTCGATCGCGGTGGGCGAGGTCGCGCACGCGATCGAGGAGGACCGACACCGCCACCCCCACCCGCTCGGCCGTCCGCCGCAGCAGCAGGTCGCGCTCGATCTCGTGGGGAACCCGGCGGATCGAGTCGAGGAGGCGGTCGGCCGCGAGCGCCTTGCCGCGCGGCGTCGACAGGTCGTCCGTCGCCGCCATCTGGCCCAGCTTGAAGTCGAAGAGGTCGAGCGCGCCGTCGAGGATCGACTGCAGGCGCTCGACCCCTTCCTCGAGCAGGACCTCGTCGACGTCCTTCCCCTCGGGGAGGAGCGCGATGCGCACCTCGAACCCGTGCTCGAGGAGGATGTCGAGCGACTTCTCGGCCGCGAGACGCCCCGCCTGGTCGCCGTCGTAGAGGAGCACGACGCGGTGCGCGTCCTGCCGCTTGAGCGCGTTCGCCTGCTCCTCGGTGAACGCGGTGCCCATGCCCGCCACGGCCTGCGTCACGCCGTGCATGTGGGCCATCAGCACGTCGGTGTAGCCCTCCATCAGGACGGCGGTCCCGGAGGCGCGGATCGTCTCGCGCGCGCGATCGAGCCCGTAGAGCGTGCGGCTCTTGCGGAACACGGGCGTCTCGGGGCCGTTCAGGTACTTCGGCTGGTCGTCGGGGCGCATCGCCCGCGCGCCCCAGGTCACGATGCGCCCCTGCACGTCGGCGACGGGGAACATGAGCCGGCCGCGGAACCGGTCGTAGCGGCCCTCCTTCCCGTCGCGCCGGATCGCAAGCCCGGCGTCCTCGACGACCTCGCCGGTGAGGCCCTTCGAGGCCGCCAGCGAGAGCAGGCCGTCCCAGCCGGGCGGGGAGAGCCCGAGCCCGAGCGCGCGCACCGCCGGGGCGGGGAACCCGCGCTTCTCGAGGTAGGCCCGGGCTTCGAAGCCCCCGGGCTCCCACAGGGTGCGCACGTAGAGCTCCTGCGCGAGCGCGATCGCCTTGCGGATCGCCTCGAGGCGGGAGGCGCCGGCGCCGTCGCGCCGGCCGCCCATCGACGGGACCTCGATCCCGCGCTCGGCCGCGAGCGCGCGCACGGCCTCGGGGAACGCGAGCCCCTCGCGCTCCATCAGCCAGACGAACACGTCGCCGCCCTTCCCGCACCCGAAGCACTTGAAGGTCTGGCGCTCGTGGTTGACGGTGAAGGAGGGCGTCTTCTCGTCGTGGAACGGGCACAGCGCCTTCCACGCCCGGCCCAGCTTCTTCAGCGGGATCGTCCGCCCCACGACGTCCACGATGTCGTGGGCGTCGCGGACACGGTCGATGACGTCTTTCGGGATCTGCATCGCGAGGGAGCGGCTCGTTCGGGCTCCGGGCGGACCGGCGGGGCCGCGGTCGGCGTCCAGGTCGATCGGCCGCGGCGAGGTCGGGCGAGGGTGGGGACGATACTCCCTCGGGAGGACTCGGGCTTCACGCCGCGCGGGCGCGCCGTCCGAGGTCGAGGAGCGCCTCCGGGGAGACGTCCTCGGGGCGCAGGCGCGGGTCGAGGCCCGCGGCCTCGCAGAGCGCGTGCGCCGCCTCCGCCGAGAGGTCCTCGCGCGCCGCGCGCAGCGCGGAGGACAGCATCTTGCGGCGCCGGCTGAACAGCGCGAGCAGGAACGCGGCGAACGCCCGCTCGTCGCCCGACGGGAACGCGCGCGGCCGGCGCGGCACGAGGCGCAGGAGCGCCGACGTCACCTTGGGCTGCGGCCAGAAGACCTGCGCGGGGAACTTCCGCAGGATGCGGCCGTCGGCCTGCAGCGCGCGCAGCACCGAGGGCGGACCGTAGTCGCCCCCTCCCGCCCGGGCGAGGAACTTCTCGCCGACCTCCCGCTGGACCATCGCCGTGATCGTGTCGGGGGGGTCGTCGAGCGCGAGGAGTCCGAGGAGCACCGGCGTCGCGGCGTTGTAGGGCAGGTTGCTCACGCACCGGACGCGACCGGGGCCCACGGCGGCGCGCGCCGCGCGCAGCGCCTGGAGGAGGGCCGGCGCGAGCGCGTGCTTGCCCTCGAGCGCGTCTCCGACGTGGAAGCGCACCGTGGACGGCCA
>DATLLK010000065.1:0-3317 GCA_035537895.1 Planctomycetota bacterium | reverse complement strand
TGCCGGTCCGGATGGACGACGGCACGACGCGCGTCTTCCACGGGTTCCGCGTCCAGTACAACGACGCGCGCGGGCCGTGCAAGGGCGGCATCCGCTTCCACCCCGACGAGACGGTGGACACCGTCCGCGCGCTCGCCGCGTGGATGACGTGGAAGACGGCCGTCGTGGACGTGCCGCTCGGCGGCGGCAAGGGCGGCGTCGTCTGCGACCCGAAGAGGCTCTCGGTCACCGAGCTCGAGCGCCTCTCGCGCGCCTACGTGCGCCAGTTCGCGCGCATCCTCGGCCTCGACTCCGACGTGCCCGCGCCCGACGTCTACACGACGCCCCAGATCATGGCGTGGATGCTCGACGAGTACTCCGTGATGAAGGGCCACAACGAGTTCGGCATGATCACGGGCAAGCCGCTGGCGCTCGGCGGCTCGCAGGGCCGCGGCGACGCGACCGCGCGCGGCGGGGTCTACGTCCTGCGCGAGGCCGCGCGGACGGCCGGCCTCGACCCGGCGCGGCTCACCTACTCCGTCCAGGGCTTCGGCAACGCCGGCTCGCACGCGTGCCGGATCCTCGCCAACGAGGTGGGCGCGAAGGTCGTCGCGGTGGGGGAGCTCGACGGGACCGTCTGGAACCCCGACGGCCTCGACATCGCGAAGCTGACGGCGCACTTCGCGAAGCACAAGGGCGTCAAGGGCTTCCCCGAGGCGGAGTACCTGCCCACGTCGAAGGACGCCCTCGAGGTCCCCTGCGACGTCCTCGTGCCGGCCGCGATCGAGAACCAGATCACGAAGGCGAACGCCGCGAAGGTGAAGGCGAAGATCGTGCTGGAGCTCGCCAACGGCCCGACGACGCCCGAGGCGGACGAGATCCTCTGGGCGCGCGACGTCACGGTCCTGCCCGACTTCCTCGCCAACGCGGGCGGCGTCACCGTCTCGTACTTCGAGATGGTCCAGAACGCGTACAACTACTACTGGGACCTCCCGATGGTCCACGACCGCCTCGAGAAGAAGATGTCGGCGGCGTACCGCGCCGTCCACGACTCGGCGCAGAACCACAAGGTGCACAACCGCCTCGGGGCCTACCTCGTCTCGGTCCAGCGCGTCGCCGAGGCCATGAAGGCGCGCGGCTGGGTCTAGGCTGCGTCGGAAAGGCGCTTCGGCTGCGCCCGACGATCCTCTCGCTGCGGCGGGCGTGCTCGGCCTCGGGCCTCCTCAACGGGTAGGAACCCCGTCCGGGGCCCTCGGTCTGCGCTTGCCCGCCTCGCTTCGGTCTCGTCGGGCTCGCTACGAAGCAGATTTCAGACACAGCCTGGACGTCCCCGACCCTCCGGCCTCGTCCGGTCAGGGCCGCGCCGGCGCCGCCGACAGGCGCTGCACGTAGCGCGCGTGGAAGTCGCGCAGGCGCGCCACGAGGCCCTCGATCTCCTCGCGGGGCGGCAGGAACGTCGTGCGGAAGTGCAGGGTGCCGGGCGCCTGCCCGAAGCCCGAGCCGGGGACGACGCAGATCCCCGTCTCCTCGAGGAGCGCGAGGCACCACGCCGAGTCCCGCTTCGACTCGTGCTCGCGCCGCCGCTCGGGCGTCATCGACTCGACGTCCGTGCCCGGCTCGGGGGGCAGCTCGAGGCGCACGAAGGCGTACATCGCGCCCTGCGGCTCGACGAGCGACATCCCCGGGATCCCGCGCACGCCCTTCGCGAGGATCTCGGCCTTCGCCTTCAGGCCGTCGAGGATCGCGGCCCGCTCCGCCGTGTAGGAGGCGTGGCTCGGCTCGCCCGGCTGCGGCGGCGCCACCATCACGTGGACCGCGATCTGGCCCGGGATGTTGCTGCAGAGCGAGATCGACTGGAGCTTCGTCAGCTCCTGCGCGACGTCCTCGGCGAGGTTGCGGTGCTCGAGGTAGCCGCCGCGGTGGCCGCACTCGCCGAGGTAGCCCTTCGACACGGAGTGGAAGCTGAAGAGCGACACGTCGCGCTCGTTCAGGTCGTGGAGGACGCGGGCGAAGGAGACGAACCGGGCGTCGGGCGCGTAGACGTTGTCCTGGTAGACCTCGTCCGCGAGGATCGCGAGGCCGTGGCGGCGCGCGAACCGCGCGACCATGGCGATCGTCTCCGGGCGCAGGACGGCGCCGGTCGGGTTGCCCGGGTTGATCACGGCGATGGCGACGGGGCGGACGCCGTGGCGGATCGCCTCGCCCGCCGCGCGCTCGAGCTCGCCCTCCGTCAGCTGCCAGCCCGCCGCCTCGTCGAGCGCGTAGTCCACGCGGGCGCCCCCGTAGCGAGCGACCGTCGCGCTGTAGAGCGGGTACTGCGGCACCGGGACCATGATCCCGGTCGCCGGCCCCTGCACGAGCGCCTGGAGGACGAGGTCGATGCCCTTGCTCGCGCCGTCGGTCAGGAGGACGCGCTTCGGGTCGGTCGGGATCCCGTCGCGGCGCGCGATGAACGCGGCCACCGCCTCGCGCACGAACCCGAGGCCGGCGCTCTGCGTGTAGGCGCCCGTACCCGGCGGATGCTGCTCGAGGAGCCGTCGCGCGCGGGCGACGACGTCGGGCGGGTAGAGCTTCGCGACCTCGGGCGCGTCGAGCAGCGGCGGGTACTCGACGAGGCTCAAGAGCTGGCGGAGGTACGTGACGGGCTTCTGGCGGAGCGCCTGCGGATTGCCGATGTTGCAGTAGACGATCCGTCGCCCCTGCGCCTCGAGCTGCTGCGCGCGGTCCACGATGGGCCCCCGGACGGCGTACTGCGCGCGCAACGCGTTCGGGTTCAAGTCCTTGCGCTGGAGCATGGAGGGGGCCGGGGACCCGCGGGAATGGGACGCGACGGCTCGCGGCGGGTGTCGCAGCCGAGGGAAGGATGCCACCGGCCTCGCCCGGCGAAAGGCCCGGACGGGGGGGAGACGCGCCGGGCCGGCAGCCCGCAACGCCTCGCGCGTTTCTCGGGACGCGGGTACCCTACCCCCTCGTTCTCCATGCACCCCTCGGACCCGCTGGTCCGATCCTCGCTCCGGTGGCCGATCGGCCGCCCTCCCCCGCCCGCGGGGGTCGTTCCCCTGGGAGGAACTCATGGCTGAGACCCGCACGCAAGAGCCCGCCCGCCAGAGCATCGACATCGGCGCGGCCCGCCAGCTCGCCACGACGACGAAGACCGTCCCGCAGATGGCGGCGATCACGCCGCGGTGGCTCCTCCGGATGCTGCCGTGGGTGAACGTCGAGTCGGGCACCTACCGCGTGAACCGGCGCAAGGCCGTCGCGAAGCGCGTCGCCCGCATCGCGCTCGCCAACGGCTCCGCGAAGGTCGAGCCCGCGGCCCTGCGCGCGATCGAGTTCCT
>DATLLK010000064.1:0-4386 GCA_035537895.1 Planctomycetota bacterium | reverse complement strand
CGATCGGGGTGGGTGCGACCGAGCCCAGCCAGACGCGCGCGTCGGCGACCTTCGTGCCCTCCACGCGGACCCACGTCGCCGCGAGCACGAGGGGCCAGTCGAACTGCGCGCGCCGGCGGATCTCGTGGAAGCCCTGACGGTCGCCCGGTCCCCGCGCGGGCACCTCGACCGCCGTGATCACGTCGGTCGGGGCGAGCGTCATGTCGGACGCCTTGCCCTGGCGCGGCGCCTCGTAGAGGTCGGCGACCGCGAGCCGGCGCTCGCCGGCCGTCCCGGTCACGACGACGGTCGCGCCGAGCGCACCGAGCGTCGGCGCGAGGCTCGAGGGGTGCGCGCACGCGCACAGGTCGATGCCGAAGATGCCGGCCTCCTCCTGGACGGCGTCGGGCTTTCGGACCGGGCAGAAGGCGTCGCCGCGCTTGAAGCAGGGGAACGACGCCAGCCGGTAGTAGCCGCAGCGCGTGTGCTGGCCGAGGTTGCCCCCGACCGTCGCGCGGTTGCGGATCTGCGGCGACGCGGCCTCCGACGCGGCCTGCGCGAGCGCCGGCGCGGCCGTGCGGACGTCGTCGCTCGCTGCGAGGCGGGCGAGCGTCGCGAGCGCGCCGATCCGGAGCGCCCCCGTGGGCAGGCGCTCCACGCGGTCGAGCCCGGGCACGTCGATCAGCGTGACGACGCGGTCCGGCAGGTCGACGCGCTCCTTCATGCGGTCGAGCACGTCGATCCCGGCCGCCTTCAGCAGCGTCCCCTCGCCGGCCATGGACGTCACCGCGCCGGCGAGCGTCGAAGGGCGGTCGTAGCGGAAGGCCTTCATCGGCGCGCTCCTTCCTTCGTGCCCCCGTGCGCCGCGAGCGCCGAGAGGACCCGGGCGGGCGTCATCGGCAACTCACGGACGCGGGCGCCCGTCGCGTTGAACACCGCGTTCGCCACGGCGGCGGCGGTGGGCACCGTGGCCGGCTCGCCGAGCCCCATCATGCCGGCGTTGTTGATCCCGTTGTCCATCTCGAGGAACTCGACCTCGATGACGGGGCAGTCGGCCATGCCGGCGATGCGGTACGTGTCGTAGGTGGGGTTCACCATGTCTCCCGTCGGACGGTCGAGGCGCTTCTCCTCGAACAGCGCGAACGAGATCCCCTGGATCACGCCGCCGTTGACCTGGCTGCGGGCCGTCAGCCGGTCGATGATCCGGCCCGCGTCGTGGACCGCCACGACGCGCTCGACGCGCACGACGCCCGTCTCCACGTCGACCGCGACCTGCGCGAACTGGACACCGGCGCACTGGCCGTGGAACCCGTCGAAGTTGGGCCGGCGCGTCCCGGAGACGGAGAGGCCCTGCTCCGGCAGCACGGAGCACGCGGCCTCGAACGTGGTCTCCTTGCCGGCGGGCCCGCGGATCTTTCCGCCCTCGAACCGGATCTCGCCCGGCTCGGTGACGCCCCACTCCTTCGCGACGGCGGCGGTGATCCCCTCGCGGGCACGCACGCCGGCCTCGCGGGCCGCGGGCCCGAGCGACGGGGCGGTGGTGCTGCCGCCCGAGCCCGGGCCGTCGGGGAGCGTCGAGTCGCCCATGCGCACGGTGACGCGCGAGGGCGCGATCCCCAGCTCCTCCGCGACGAGCACCGCGAGGACCGTCCGCGTGCCCGTGCCGATGTCCTGCGCGCCGTTCGAGACGGTGACCGAGCCGTCGCGTCGCACGTCGACGTTGACGCGCCAGGCCCCGCCGCCGGCGTTGTACCAAACCCCTCCCGCGCACCCCACGCCGCGCTTCACGGGGCCGGGGTCGCTGCCGGGGACCTTTCGCCGGTCCCTCGCCCACGCGATCCGTCGTGCGCCGATGGGCCACTCGAGGCGGCGCACCGGGTGACGGTCGTTCATCCGGCGCACCTCGAGAGGGTCGAGCCCGGCGGCGTGCGCGAACTCGTCGACCATGCCCTCGAGGGCGAAGACGCCCTGCGGGTGCCCGGGCGCGCGGAACGCCCGCCCGATCGCCGTGAACGTCGAGACGCCGCTCTGCACGACGCGGCGGTTGGGGATGTCGTAGAGCACCTGGTTGGCCGCCCCGGGGCCTCCCGTGCCGTTGCCCGAGGTCCCGAAGCACTCGCCGACGAGGACCGTGAGCGTCCCGTCCTTCGCGCCCCCGATCGTCAGCTTCTGGATGCTGTCGGGGCGGTAGCCGCCCGTCAGGTGCTCCTCGCGCCGGTCGTTCACGTAGCGCACGGGGCGCGTGGTCGACTTCGCGAGCTCGATGGCGAGGCGGTCGCAGAGGTCGAGGCCGAACTTGCAGCCGAAGCCCCCGCCCATGTGGTCCATGAGCACGCGCACCTGCGCCTCGGGGATGCCGGCCACCTGCGCGGCCTCCTTCCGGCAGCCCGCCGTCGCCTGCGTCGAGACCCACAGCGTCAGGCGGCCCTCCGCGTCGAACTCCGCGACCGACCCGTGCGGCTCGAGGGCGACGTGCGTCTGGACGTGGGTGACGTAGGTCGCATCGATCTTCACCGCGGCCGCCGCCAGCGCCGCGTCCGGGTCGCCCGCCGGGCGGCCCTGGGCATCGCCCCGGTTCACGCGCTTCGGGTCGACGCGCGGGCTGTCGTCGGCGAGCGCGTCCGCCGTCTCGACGACGTGGGGCTGGATCTCGTACTCGACGACGACGGCGGCCAGCGCGTCGTCCAGCTGCGCCGGGGTCTCCGCGCAGACGACGGCGACGGGCGCGCCCGGGAAGGTGACGCGCCCGCGGCCGAGCACGCGCGCCTCGAGCACGCCGGGCATCCCCTTCGCCCGGTCCACGTCCACGTTCTTGACGACCGCGTGCGCGTGCGGGGACCGCACGGCCTTCGCGAAGGCCATCCGCGGGCGCTGGATGTCGGACGGGTACTTCGCCGAGCCCGAGGCCTTCACGTGGCCGTCCACGCGGGGCACCTCGGTCCCGACGACGGAGAGCTTCGCGTCGAGCCCCCACGCCTTCGCGTCCTGGTCGTCCTGCTGGACCGTGATCTCCCGCGAGACCTCGCCCGCGCCGACGCGGATCTTCCTCTCGGCCACGGGTCACCGTCCCTTCGCCGACGTCGCGGCGCCGAGCGCGGCCGCGAGCACGTGCGGATAGGTGCCGCAGCGGCACAGGTTCCCCGACGTCGCCTCGCGCGCCTGCGCCTCCGTGAGCTCGCGCCCGTGCGCCGTGACCGCGGCGTGGCACGACACGAGCATCCCCGGCGTGCAGTACCCGCACTGCATCGCGTCCTTCGCCACGAAGGACTCGACGAGGGGGAGCCCGTCGCCCGCCGCGATCCCCTCGGCGGTCACGACCTCGTGGCCCTCCGCGTCCACCGCGAGGACCGCGCACGCATAGGTGGGAAGCCCGTCGATCAGCACCGTGCAGGCTCCGCACGCCGCGCGGTCGCACGCGGACTTCGCCGCCGTCAGGTCCAGCGGGAGCCGCAGGGCCTCGAGCAGCGTGTGCCGGGGCTCGACGGAGACCTTGCGCTCCTGCCCGTTCACCTTGAGGACGATCTCGAAGGCGCCCGGCCCCTGCGTGCGCACGCCGCCGGGCGCGTCGGCGCCCAGCGCGACGGAGGCGGGCCCGAGCACCGCGGTCGTCGCGGCCGCGACCCCCGCCCCGCGAAGGAGGTCGCGGCGGGTCCAGCCGTCCGGGCGCGACTCCTCTCGACCGTGCTCCGACGTCGCCATGGCGCACCTCCTCGATCGGTACGGGCGACCGTACTCCCGGGCCGGACGCCGGTCAACGCAGGTGGCGCATTTTTTGGGCTTCTCAGCGCGGCGCCACGAGCCGGACGTTCGCCCGCGACCCCGGGGCGTCCAGCGCGAGCTCGACGGCGGGCCCCTCCCGCCCCGCGACCTCCGCGACGAACCGGTACCGACCGGGCGGGAGGACCATGTCGTGGTCGAGGCCCGCGAGCTCGCGCGCGACGAACCCGTGCCCGAGCAGCGCCACGCCGTCCTCGATCCGGCGGGCGAGCACCGCGTAGCGCCGTCCTGTGGGCAGGGAGCGGTCGAGCGTCGTCCGCACACGACAGACGGGGCCGGTCGGGATGCTGACGAATCGCTTCCCGTCCAGATGCCCGACGATGACCGGGCCGACCGAGGCCGTCCTCGGGCCGGTCCAGAGGAAGCGGAAGCCCCCGTCGGAGAGGAGGTCGAGCCACTGGCCGTCCGGGACGCACCCGTACGACGCGTCGCCCTCCGCGCGCGCCTGGAGGTGGCCGTCGGCCGCATCCTCCGGGAGGCCTGGCGACGCCCAGATGACCGCCGGCGACGCCTGCGCCCCCTCGACCTTCGACGGGGCTGCCCACAGCCGCAGGTCGCCGCGGCGCAGGTCGTCCACGCCCATCGACCACGTCGGACCGGCGGGACCGCCGGTCCGACGTGGTCGATGGG
>DATLLK010000063.1:0-6480 GCA_035537895.1 Planctomycetota bacterium | reverse complement strand
CTCGTCGACGGGACGCTCGGGGGGACGCTGCGCGTGGCGCCCGCCCCGCTGGGCGGCGGCGCGTGGGCCGTGCCGGCCGCCGGCGGGACGATCGGCGTCTTCTCGTTCCCTTAGAGCCTATCCCAGTAGGCGCCCTGCTGCGCCCGGCGATCCTCTCGCTGCGGCGGGCCTGCTCGCACGAGGCGCCCTCAACGGGCTTGCAACCCGCCACCGTGCGCCTCGCGCTGCGCTTGCCCGCCTCGCTTCGGTCTCGCCGGGCTCGCTACGGGCTCTACTGGGATAGGCTCTACGCGTCCCGCCACGGGCGAAGCACGCTCCCGGGAGGCCTTCCCGGCAGGGGTCGGCCGACTTCCCGACGATCGAGCGCCCACGTCGTCGAGCGAGACTCCGGTCACCTCCGCCGCGCCAGTGCGTTCTCGATACGGTGGCAGGCGTGGCTCCCTGCCGGGACCCTACGTCTGGCCCGCGGGGGCGCCGACGACCCGAGCGACGACGAGCGTGACGTCGTCGGTCTGGGGGCCGTCGCGCCGGAAGGCGAGCACCGCGGCGGTGACCGCCTTCGCCAAGTCCGCGGCGGTGGCCGCGACGTGGCGGCGCACGACCTCCTCGAGGCGTTCGTAGCCGAAGGGCGTTCCCTCGGGGTCGAACGTCTCGTAGATGCCGTCCGAGGCGAGCACGACGACGTCCCCCGTGGACAGCCCCGTCGTGACGGTCTCGGGGTACTCGACCCCGTCGACGACGGCGAGCGGGGGCCCGCCCGCGGAGAGCCACTCGGCCGCCCCTCCCGCGGCACGGACGACCAGACACCCGCCCTGGCCCGCGTTCGCGTAGCGCAGAGTCCCGGCGGCGGGGTCGAGGACCCCGAAGAAGAGCGTCATGAAACGCCCATGCGTCGCGTCGCGCGCGAGGTGACGGTTCACCACGCCCACGACCGCGGACGGCGACGCGTCGCCCTCGCAGGCCGCGCGCAGGATCGCCCGGCCGGTCGACATCAGGAGGGCCGCGCCGATCCCGTGGCCCGTCACGTCGCCCATGGTGAGCGCGAGCCGCCCGCCGGGGACCTCCCACGTCCGCGGGTAGTCGAAGTAGTCGCCGCCCGTCTCGTCGCAGTAGTCCGAGAACCCGGCCACGTCGAGGCCCGGAACCGTCGGCGGGCCCGCGGGCAGCAGCTTCTGCTGGACCTCCATCGCGAGCAGGAGCGACTGCTTCAGGCGCTGGCGCTCCTCGAGGCCCTCGGCCATGCGGTTGAACTGCCCCGCGAGCCGCCCGACCTCGTCGTCGGGTTGCGCCGCGACGCGGGCGGACAGGTCGCCCGCCTCGACGCGGTCCATCGCGAGGGCGATCTCGCTCACGGGCCGGCTGATCCGGCGGGCGAAGAACCAGCCGAGCGCCGCCCCGACCACCGTCGCGACGGCGGCGATGCGGGCGAGGATCCCGAGCGCGTCGCGCCACATGGCCTGGATCGTGCTCGCGTCGATGTCGACCCCGAGGATCCCGACGGGGCGTCCCCGGCTGTCGCGGATCGGCGCGTAGCCCGAGAGCGTCGCGCCGTACTCGTCCGGCGTGATCTCCTCGTCGGCGCCGGGCGTCCCCGCCGCGGCCTCTCGCATGGCAGGGAAGCGCGAGGCGTCGTAGCGCGTGCCGACCTGCTGCCGCCGGTCGGCGACCACCATCCAGCTGTTCGCGAGGTTCCCGTCGTCGGGCACCCGCAGCAGGAACACCTCGCGGAACGCGGGGTGCGAGGCCTTCACGCGCGCGGCCAGGGTCTTCACCGTCGTCCACGCGGGCTCCGCGCCGACCGCCGGCGACGCCAGGTCGAGCCGCGCGAAGGCGTCGGCGTCGACCGCCGCGACGCCCGTGGTCGCCGTCGCGACGAGGAGCGACCGCAGCGTCTCCAACCGCGCCGCCCGGGCCCGCCCCCACGACAAGAGGACGGTGACGGTCGTGGTCGCGAGCGCGAGGAGCGCGAAGGCGACCACGAGCCGCGTGCGCAGCGTGCGTCGTTTCGTTCCCAACGTAGTCCCTCCGGGCGCGGGTCCCGCGCGGGGCGCGGGACGGCGGCCTCGACCCGTCAGGCCCGCAGCGCGGCGAGGCCGTCGCGCACGAAGACCTTCACCATCTTCTTGCGCCACGCGTTCTCGAAGTCCGTGTTGTCGAGCGGCTTGGCGGGTTTCCAGGCGAGGTCGGCCGCGGCCCGGATCGACTCGTCGGTCAGCCGCTGGCCGCGCAGGAGCCGCTCGGCCTCCTTCGCGCGCACGGGGGCGGAGCCCACGCCGTTCAGCACGATGTGCACGTCGACGAGCACGTCGCCCTCGAGGCGGCCGGCCGTCGCGACGCCGAGCACCGGGAAGTCGAACGCACCGCGGCGGCGCAGCTTGCCGTAGTGGCTGCGGACCCCGGCCGGGGCGGGCAGCGCGAGGTCCACGAGCACCTCGTCGCGCTCCTTGGTGAGGTAGGCGATCCCGTCCTCGCGGTAGAGCGACTCGACCGGGACCTCGCGCGTCCCGCGCGGGCTCGCGAGCCGCGCCGTCGCGCCGAGCGCGATCAGCACGGGGACGGAGTCGCTCGAGTTGACCGCCCAGCAGCGGTCGCTGCCCGGCGCCGTCCAGCACGTGTCGCCGTCGCACTTCATGCAGAAGTCGGTCGTGCGCCGCCACTCGTAGTTCTGGTCGTAGTAGTTGCAGCGCGTGTCGAGCAGCACGTTGCCGCCGATCGTCCCCATGTTGCGCAGGATCGGCGTGCTGATCGTGCGCACGGCCGCCCACAGGGCGGGGTAGCGCTCCCGCACGCGGGGGTCGCGCTCGATCGCCGTGAGCGTCGTCCCGGCGCCGATGCGCAGGCCGCCCCCGGGGACCTCGTGGACGCCGCGCATGTCGCCGACGCGGCGAAGCGCCACGAGCGTCTTCGGCGTCTGGTGGCGCCGCTTCATGTTCGGGTAGAGGTCGGTCCCGCCCGCGACGATGGACGCGCCCGGCCCCTCGGCCGAGAGCATCAGGACGGCCTCGGCGACCGAGGTCGGCGAGAGGTACTTGAAGGGGGGCAGGCGCATCATGAGCGGACACCTCCCGCGGACGTCTCGTGCTCGATCGCGCGGCCGGTCCCGCCCTCCTCGGGCGTCGGCACGCGCGTCGTCGGCGGCATCGGGATCTCGGGGAACGACGTCGGCCCGTAGCGCCGGTCCTTCGCCCCGAGCGCGCGCAGCACCTTCTCCGGCGTGATCGGCACCTCGTCGACCCGCACGCGCAGCGCGTCGTACACCGCGTTGGCGACGGCGGGCATCATGGGGAGGAGCGGGCCCTGGCCCGCCTCCTTCGCCCCGTACGGCCCGTTGGGGTCGGGGTCCTCGACGAGGATCGTCTCGATCTCGGGCATCTCCATCGTCGTCGGCGACTTGTAGTCGAGCATCGACGGGATCTTGTGGACGCCGAACCGGTTGGGCCGGTACGCCATCTCCTCCATGAGCGCCTCGCCGAGCCCCAGGTAGACGCCGCCCTCGACCTGGCCGATGGCCAGCGTGCGGTGGATCGCCTGCCCGATGTCGTGCGCGATCCAGACCTTCTCGACCCGAACGAAGCCCGTGTCCTCGTCCGCCTGGACCTGCACGACCGCGGCGGAGTAGGAGTAGGCGGGCGAGGGGCCGACCCCCGCGCCGCGGTAGCGGGCGGGGGACGGCGGCGGCGTGTAGGAGCCGACCGTCGCGATCGTCCCCCACTTCGCCTCGCCGATCACCGCCGCCTCGCCGAACGTCATCGACGTCTTCGGGTCGGTCGGGTTCTCCACGTCGAAGACCCGGCCGCCGGCGAACTCGATCCGGGCGAGCGGCACGCCCTTCTTCTCGGACACCGCCTTCGCGATCAGGTCACGCGCGCGGTCGGCGGCCTGGATCGCCGCCTGGCCCATCATCAGCGTGACGCGGCTGCTGTAGGACCCGAGGTCGACGGGCGTCAGGTCGGTGTCGCCGACGCAGACACGGATGTCGAGGAGGTCCAACCCGAGCGACTCCGCGACGAACTGGGCGAGCACGGTGTCGGAGCCCTGCCCGATCTCGGTCTCGCCGCAGAAGACGGCGACGCCGCCGCCGCGGTCGATCTTGACGACGACGCCCGTGTGCGGGAGGGCGTTCCAGTAGATGGGGAGGCCCGCGCCGCTGATGTAGGAGGAGCACGCGAGCCCGACGCCCCGGCCGCGCGGGAGCTTGCGGAACTTCGCGTTCCACCCCGACGCCTCGACGACCTTGCGGAGGCACTCGCCGAGCCCCATCGACCCGATCTTCATGAAGTTCGCCGTCAGCGAGTGGGCCGGCTGGAGGATCTGGAGGCGCAGGTCGGCCGGGTCGCGGCCGAGCCGCTCGGCGATCTTGTCGAGCTGGACCTCGAGGCCGAAGCGCGGCTGCGGGGTGCCATGCCCGCGCTTGGGGCCGCAGGGCGGCTTGTTCGTGAAGCAGCGCACGCCGTCGAACTTGTACGCGGGGACCTTGTACGTGACGGTCTGGAGCGCGCCCGTGTAGTAGGTGCTCGCGACGCCGTAGGACCCGTAGGCGCCGCCGTCGAGCAGCGTCTTGCAGTGCATCCCGGTGATCGAGCCGTCCTTCTTGACGCCCGTCCGGAACTTCATGAGCACGGGGTGGCGGCCGCGGTGCGTGTAGAAGACCTCCTCGCGGGTGAGGCAGATCTTCACGGGCCGGCCCGTCAGCATCGCGAGCTTGGCGACGGCGATCTCGTGGTTGAAGGGGTCGCTCTTCCCGCCGAAGCCGCCGCCGTTGGGGCAGGCGACGATCCGCACCCGCGAGGGCGGGAGCCCGAGCACCTTCGAGGTCGCCCGGTGCAGGTAGTGCGGGGTCTGCGTCGAGGACCAGATCGTCAGGCGCCCGTCGGCGTCCATCCACGCGAGCGTCGCGTGCTGCTCCATCGGGAGGTGCGTGTTGCCCTCGAAGAAGAGGACGTCCTCCTGGACGAAGTCGGCCTCCCCGAGCGCCTTCTCCACGTCGCCGAACTCGAGCGCGATCTTCTTGTGGACGTTCCCCTCGTCGCCGTAGTCGTGGATCCGAGGCTCGGGGTTCTCGAGCGCCTCCTCGGGGGAGAAGACGGCCTTCAAGGGCTCGTAGGTGACGCGGACCCGCATCGCGGCCTCGAAGGCCGCGTCCTCGGTCGTCGCGGCGACGGCGGCGACGGGGTCGCCCACGAACCGCACGCGGTCGAGGCAGAGCGTGTGCTCGTCCTGCGAGACGGGCAGGATCCCGAACGGGATGGGCAAGGCCGACCCCGTGAGCACGGCGACGACGCCCGGGACCTTCTCCGCCTCGCTCGTGTCGATCGAGAGGATCTTCGCGTGCGCGACGTGGCTGCGGTGGAGCTTCGCGAAGAGCATCCGCGGCATCGTCAAGTCGTCGGCGAAGCGGGTCGCCCCGGTCGCCTTCGACATGCCGTCCACCTTGCGGGGGCTGCGGCCGATCGACTTCCTGCGGGTCGCCACGGCCTACTCCTCGTTCCCGGGCACGGGCGGGACGGCCTCGCCGCGCAGCTCGGCCGCCGCGCGCTCGACGGCCTCGAAGATCTTCAGGTACCCGGTGCAGCGACAGAGGTTGCCCGAGAGGGCGTCCTTGATCTCGTCGCGCGTGGGGCTCGCGTTGCGGTCGAGCAGCGCCTTGCTCGTGCAGAGGAAGCCGGGCGTGCAGTAGCCGCACTGCGCGGCCGAGAGGTCGGCGAACGCGGTCTGGAGCGGGTGCGGCCCCTTCGCGGTCGCGATCCCCTCGACCGTGACGATCTCGCGCCCGTCGCACTCGAGGCCGAGCATCAGGCAGGAGAGGACGGGCTCGCCGTCCACGACGACCGTGCACGTGCCGCACTCGCCGAGCTCGCAGCCGTGCTTCGTGCCCGTCAGCCCGAGGTCCTCGCGCAGGACCTCGAGGAGCGTCTTGTGCGGCAGGAAGGCCGTATCGTGGTCCTCGCCGTTGACGCGCAGCGTCAGCTGGACCTTCTTCTTCGAGCGCGGCGCGGCGACGCGCCCGCCCGTGTCCCTCAACGTCCCGTCGCTCATGTCCGCAGGCCTCCCACGAGGGTCGTCGCATAGGCGTCGGCGATCTCCGCGGGGCTCATCGGCCCCTCGGGTCGCCACCAGGTCACGGTCGCGTTGAGCGCGCCCAGGATGGCGCGCGTCGCGAGCTTGGCGTCCACGGGGCGGAACTCGCCCGCGCGCACGCCGTCCTCCACGAGGCGGCGCAGGGTGCGCTCGTAGGCGTCGCGGCCCCGGGCGATCTCGGCGCGCCGCGGCCCGGGCAGGGCCCGGAACTCGAGATGCGCCGCGCTGCCCCCCGTCTCGACGAGGAGGCAGAGGACGTGGTCCCGGATGGCCGTCCGCAGCCGGTCCGCCGCGCTCCCCCCGCCCGCCGCGGCCCGCCGCACGCCCGCCTGGAGCATGTCGAGGGCCAGCCGCTGGCATTCGTAGAGCAGGTCGTCCTTGCTGCGGAAGTAGTAGTAGAGG
>DATLLK010000062.1:0-3671 GCA_035537895.1 Planctomycetota bacterium | reverse complement strand
GGCTCGGACGGCTGACCGCGGTGTCGGCGCTCTCGGACGGGCCCACCTCCGCGGACGCGGCCCCCCGCCGCGCGCCGCGCGCAGCGCGCGGCCGTACCCGCCGAGCCCGCGGTCGCGCAGGAAGGCGACGAGCGTGTCGAGGCCGGCGGCCGCGGCGTCCCGCCACAAGAGCCGCGTCCCGCGCGCGTGGAAGTCCACGTGCACCGGCACCGCGACGAAGCGGGCGCCGAGCCGGTGGGCGAGCAGGAGCAGTTCGACGTCCCAGGTCCACCGGTGCGCGACGATCGCGGGCACGAGCGCCCGGGCGAGGTCGGCCCGCACGGCCTTCAGGCCCGTCTGCGTGTCGCGGATCGGGAGACGGAAGAGGATCGAGGTGACGAGGAGGTAGAGGCGCGAGAGCAGCACGCGGTGGAGGGGCCGCCGCTGCACGGCGCCGGGCGCGTACTTGCTGCCCACGGCGACCGACGCCCCCGCCGCCTCCATGCGCGACAGGAGCGGCCCGATCTCGGCGGGGGAGATGTCGAGGTCCGCGTCCAGGAAGACGAGGACGTCGCCCCGCGCGATCCGGCACCCCGTCGCGAGCGCGGCGCCCTTGCCGCGGTTGCCGCCGTGGCGCTCGACGCGGATGCGCGGGTCCTCGCGCGCGGCCTCCTCGGCGCGGGCGGCGGTGCCGTCGCGGCTCCCGTCGTCGACGAGGACGACCTCGAAGGGGCGCGCGAGCGCCTCCATGGCCGCGGCGATCCGCCGCAGGTGCTCCCGCACGTGGGGCGCCTCGTCGTAGGCGGGGACGATGACGGAGACGGCGGGTCGTTCGGAGGCCACGGGAGGGCTACCGCGGCCGCTCGTAGAGGACGAGCCGTCGCTCCCCCGAACGGCCGCCCGGGGAGAACTCGACGTCGGGGAGCGGGCGCAGGCCCGCCGTGCGGGCCGCGACGAGCCCGGCCTCACGCTCGGCGGGCTCGAGCGCCGCGGGCTTCCAGTGGACGACGCGCCCGCCGGGCGCGACCCACGGCGACGCCTCCTTCGTCGTGGGCGCGAGCTCCCCCACCGCGCGCACGGTCACGAGGTCGGCCCCGCGGGCGAGGTCCGGCCGGTGGCGGAGCAGCTCGCGCCCGTCGCACGCGACGAGGACGGCGTTGCGCACGCCCGCCGCGGCGAGGCAGCGATCGACGGCGCGCGCCTTCTTCGCGCGGCGCTCGACGAGGACCACGACGCACGAGGGCCAGCGCACGGCAACGGCCGCGCCGGGAAGCCCGTTCCCCGTGCCGAGGTCGATCGCGACGCGCGGCGGGGAGCGGTCGGGGTCCCACGCGGCGGCGACGGGGACCGCGTCCGTCGCGAGGACGTCGATCGCGTCGGCGAGCGTCTTCGACCCCGTCAGGTTCACCCGCTCGCTCTCGGCGAGGACCGCCCCCACGAACCGCGCGAGGACGTCCGCGCCGCCCTCGGGGAAGCCGTGCAGGACGGTCGCCGCGCGAAGGCGGTCGAGGGCGGCCTGCGCGTCCGGGTCGGTCGTCGTCGTCACAGGAGGGGGGAGAGAAGGTAGCTGCCGGCGCGCAGGAGCCGCGTCCCCCACGCCGCGTCGAGGTCCTCGACCGTGAGGCGGCGCGCGTGGCTCAGCTCGGACTCGAACCAGGCGAGGATCAGCTCGGCGGTGCGGACGTGGGGCATCGCGACGTTCAGCTCGAAGTTGAGGCGGAGGCTGCGCGCGTCGAAGTTCGTGCTCCCGAGCGTGGCCCAGGCGCCGTCCACGACGAGCACCTTCCCATGAACGAGCTCCGGGCGCCGCCAGACCTCGATGCCGGTCTGGATCATGCGCGGCAGGTAGGCGTCGGTCGCCCACCGCACCACCCGGTGGTCCACCGTCTCGCCGAGGAGGATGCGCACCCGACGGCCCCGGAGCGCCGCGCTCCGAAGCGCGTGCTCGAGCGCCTCGGTGGGCACGAAGTAGGGGGTCACGAGGTCGATCGTGCGGCGCGCCGAGACGAGCGCGCTGAAGAACAGGTCCTCGGCCAGCGGGTCCTCCTGGTCGGGCCCCGACTCGACGACCTGGACGGGCACGTCCCCCGCCTCGGGCACGCGGTGGTAGTAGACCTCGTCGCCGAGCACCTCGTTCGTGGCCGTGTGCCAGTCCTGCGCGAAGACGCGCTGCAGCGACGGCACGGCGGGCCCGCGGATCCGGCACGCGGCGTCGCGCCAGTTCGCGCCGGTCCGGTACTCGTCCGCGATGTTCATGCCGCCCGTGAAGGCGACGTCGCCGTCCACGATCGTCAGCTTGCGGTGATTGCGCAGGTTGACGCGGAGCCCCGCGCGGAAGGCGCCGATCGGAAGGAACGCGGCGCACTTCCCGCCCGCCTCCCGCAGCGGGTCGAGCCAGGCGGTGCCGTCGCGGATCGCCTCGAGGCTGCCCAGGCCGTCGTAGAGGAGGCGCACCTCGACGCCGCGGCGCGCGACCTCCTCCAGGTGGCGCAGCACGGCCAGACCCGTCGCGTCGCGCTTGAAGATGTAGGTCATCAGGTGGACGTGGTGGCGCGCCGACTCGATGGCCTCGCGCGCCGCTGCGAAGGCGCCCGGCCCCTCGGGCAGGAGCGTGAACTCGTTGCCCGGAACGGGCGGCGCCGACCCGGAGCGGTCCGCCACGGAGAGGAGGTCGGCCGTCGCCTGGCCCGGCGCGCGCGGGGCGGGGAGCACGCCCGATCCGCGGTGGCGCCGCTCGACGTCGGCGAGGCTCGCGGCCGCGGCGCCGCGCAGGCGCAGGACCTGACGCTGCAGGCGGCGGCGGCCGAGCAGGCCGTAGAAGAGCGCCCCGATCCAGGGGAACCCGAGGAGGGCGAGGATCCACGCGACCTTGGCCTGGCTCGACCGTCGCGAGAACAGCACGAAGGGGACGAGCGCCAACCCCAGCAGCAGGCCGCCCCAGAACGCCATCCAGGAGAGGGTGTCCCAGACGCCGTTCGCGATCAGGGCCATCGGCGTCACGGCGCCCCCTCGGACGGCGGGGCGGGATCGCTCGCCTGCGCCAACGCGCGGAGGTCGAGGCGAGCGCCCGGGCACAGCGTGACGCCGAGCGAGCCATGTCCCACGACGCGCTCGCGCGGGATCGCGAAGCGGCGTCGCAGGTGCCGGACGAGGACCGCCGCCGCCTCGAGCTGCTTCGGCGTCGGGTCGGCCTGCTCGAAGTCCCCGACGAGGCAGATGCCGATCGCGAGGTCGTTCCAGCCCTTGACGTGCGCGCCGTCGCGCTGCTCGCGCCACCGGAAGGTGACCTCGATCGACCCGTCGGGGGTGTCCGTCCCGTTCCCCACGACGAAGTCGTACCCGACCCCGTCCCATCCCTTCGCCCGGTGCCACTCGTCGAACCGGGCGGCGCCCCCCTGCGCGCTCGCGGAGTGGTGGATCGCGACGACCTTCCACGGCCGCGCGGGGACGACGAAGGTCTCCGGCGGCAGCCGCGCGCCGTCGGGGTCGTCCGCGAGCCGCCAGGTGCCAGCGGGGGACGCCGCGTCGGCGGCGGGCCGCGCGGCGGGCGCGCACACGGTCGCCGGGGCGGCGCACGGGCGTCGCCGACCGGCGCAGGAGCAGGCCGCGAGGGCCAGCGTCGCGAGGAGAACGGCGGCGAGGCGGCCCACGCGGGCGAGGATACCGCCCCGGCCACCTCCGCCGGGCTACCC
>DATLLK010000061.1:0-3665 GCA_035537895.1 Planctomycetota bacterium | reverse complement strand
CGTCGCGTCCCGGAGGCCCGTGCGGTCCGACTCCTCGACCAGCGGGTAGACGACGAAGGCCTGGCGGCCGGCCGCGAGCTCCTCGCGCACGCGCGCCAGCACGCGCTCCCCCTCCGCGGGCCGGACCACCCACGTCGCGCGCGCGACGCGGCCCGGCGGGAGGGCGTCGATCACCGTCACGTCGAGGTCGCCGAAGACGACCATCGCGAGCGTGCGCGGGATCGGCGTCGCGGTCATCACGAGGCAGTGCGGAGACGGGCCCTTCACGACGAGGTCGCGGCGCTGCGCGACGCCGAACTTGTGCTGCTCGTCCACGACGACGAGCGCCAGTCGAGCGAAGCGGACGTCGCGCGAGAGGACGGCGTGCGTGCCCACCACGAGGCCCGCCTCGCCGGAGGCGACGCGGGCGAGCGCCTCGGTGCGCGCCTTCCCCTTCGTGCCCCCGTAGAGCGCCTCGATGCGCACCTCGGACCCTTCGAGCAGCCGTCGCAGCGTCGCCTCGTGCTGGCGCGCGAGCACCTCGGTCGGCGCCATGAACGCGGCCTGGGCTCCGTTCGCGACGCAGGCGAGGCAGGCGTAGGCGGCCACCAGCGTCTTGCCGGCGCCGACGTCGCCCTGGAGCAGCCGGTTCATCGGCTCGGGGCGCTCGAGGTCGGCGCGGATCTCGGCTGCGGCGCGATCCTGCGCGGGCGTCAGGACGAAGGGGAACCGCGCACGGATGCGCCGCTCGAGGGTCGGCGTGAACCGGAAGGGGATCGCCTCGCGCGCGCGGCGCGCCGCGCGCCGCCGCGCGAGGAGCAGCTCGTGGACCAGCAGCTCGTCGAAGGCGAGGCGACGGCGCCCCTCCTCGGCCGAGGCCGCGTCGGAGGGGAAGTGGAGCGCGCGGATCGCCTCGTCGAGCGTCGGCAGGGCGGTGCCCGACGGGCCCGCCGCGAGGCGCCACGCCGGCGGCAGGGGATCCGCGAGCGGCCCGATCGCCTCGAGCGCCGACCACACGGCCCGCCGGATCACGAGCGGCGAGAGCCCCTGGGTCGCGGGGTGCACGGGCACGAGCCGCCAGAGTCCCGGGTGCGGGGTCGACGGATCCTCGGGCGCGCGTTCGACGGCGGGCGACGCCATCTCGAGCCGGGAGCCCGAGGCGCGCACCTCGCCGTGGAGGAGGACGCGGGCGCCCTCGGGCGCCGCCTTCGCGATCCACGGCTGGTTGAACCACCGTGCGCGCAGGACGCCGGTGCCGTCGTCCACGTCGAGCTCGACGATCGCGAGGCCTCCGCGCGCCCGCACGACGCGCACGCGGGCGACGCGCCCGAGGACCGTCGCCTCGGGCGCGGGCGCGAGGTCCCGAACGGGCGTCACCGTGCGCCGGTCCTCGAAGCGGCGCGGCGCGAGGCGCAAGAGGTCGAGCACCGTCAGGACCCCGAGGCGCGCGAACGAGCTGGCCCGCGCCACGGCGACGCCCGGGACTCGCACGACGGGGTCCTCGGGCTTCAACGGCTCGAGCCCCGGGAGGGGCGGCGCCGCGCGCGGAATCACCGCGATCCTCCCGTGCCTCGCGCGGCCCACGACGAGGGATAGTCGGCGCGCAACCGCGCGAGCGCGCGGTCCCTGGCGGAGGGCTCGGGCGCGCGCGCCGCGAGGAGCAGCAGGGCGCGCGCCCGCGCCGGGCCGCGCGGCCCGGTCGTCGCGAAGCGCCAGAGCGCCGCGGAGTCCTCGGACGCGGCGACGCGCACGAGGTCCGTCTCCTCGCGCCACGGGCTCTCGAGGAGCGGTTCGTCGGCGAGGCCGGCCGCGGCCGCGCGCAGCGCCGCCGCGTCGCCCCGTCGCTGGTAGCCGTCGAGCGCGCGGAGGGCGCGCTCGACGTGCTCGGGCCGGGTCGCGGGCCGCGGCGCTGCGGATCGCGCGAGGGCGCCGACGCCCGCGCCCGCGAGCGAGGCGGCGAGGACGACGACGGGGACGCGCAAGTCCATGTACCCCGAGAGGGTACGCGCGCGGGCAGACTCAGCGCGGGACGACGACGATCCGCACGCGGCGCACGCGCTTCGCGTCGCCCTCGTGGCCCTCGCGGACCGGCGCCTTCCCGGCGGCCTCGCCGCCGCCGGCCCCGCCTCGTGGAGCGTTCGCCTCGCCTCGACCCGCGCCTGGGGCAGGTGCGGGCGTCGCCGGCGCCGCGGGAGTGGGCGCAGGCGGGGCGGGCGTCGGCTCGGGCGCGGGCGTCGTCGGGACCGGGAGGGGCGGCGGCGTCTCGCCCTTGGCCACCGGTTCGCTGGCTGACGGCTCGCCAGGGGACGGATCGCCGGACGAAGGCTCGCCCTTCGGCGAGTCGGGGTCGGGCGGCGCGACCTTGCGCGAGACGCCGTCCCCGCCGCTGCCCGTGGTCGTGCGGGTGCGGCTCCGCCACGCCGTGCGCTCCGCGTCGCTCACGGCTTCCTCGAGGCGGCCCCACTGCGCGTCCTCGAGTTCCAGGCGGAACGTGAGGAAGGCTTCGGGCGCGAGGGCGCTCCCGGCCTCCGGGCTCGCGCGGGCCGTCTCGGGCGGCGGCGCCTTCGCGGTGTCGTCGCTTTCGGCGGCGGCCTCCGCGGGCGCGGCGTCCGCGAGTCGGTCCTTGTCGCGGTCGGCGGGCTCGAAGCGCCGGGCCAGGTCGATCGCGGGAAGCGCTTCCGAGGCGGACAAGGCACGGAGCAGCAGTCCGACCTCGGCCCGCGCCTCGTCCGCCGACCCGGCGCGGAGGAACAGCACTTCGTCCGTCTCGTGTCGCGCCCAGGCGAACGGCGCGGCCCCCGTCGCCTCCTTCGCCTTCGCCCCTTCCGCGGTACCCGACGGGGCACTCGGCCCGGCGTGCGGCGCCCCGAGCATGCCACCGCCCGCAGGAGCGTCCGCAGGGTCCCTCTCCGTCATCCCACCCAACGCCAACCCGCTCTCCGGTCCGTCGTTCCCGCGCCGCTCGGACTCGGACGCTTCGGTGAGGTTGCGGAGCGTCGGGGCCGTCGGCCCCGCGGTGGGCCCCGCCGCGTAGGGCGTGATGCCCGTCGTCGGCGGCGGCAACGTCGGCGCCGGAGCGCCTCGACCGGTGGCTCTCGACTCCTCGGGTCTGCGCGCGTCGTCGACCGCCTTCTTCCCGGCGCCCCAGTCCTCGTGCGCGACGTCCCGGGACGTCGACGCATCGCGGGTCCCGAGGAAGAGGTTCGCCGAGAGCACCACCACCGCCACGGCGGCGACGCCGGCGATCCACGGCCGCAGGCTGCGGAAGGAGAGGAGCCGCCCCTTCGCGACGGCGGTGCCGCCCGACGACTTCCTCGCGCGGGTCCGCTCGCGCGGGGCGATCCCCGACGCCGTCCCGGGCGGCACCGCCGCGGGCAGGGCGCGCAGGCTCGCGCGCAACCGTGCGATCTCGTCCCACGTCGCGCGCAGGGCGGGCTCGTCCGCGATGCGCTGGCGGAGCTCCGCCGCGGCGCGCTCGCCGAGGCGGCCGTCCACGAGGTCGTAGAGGAGGGCGACGTCGTGCGGGTGCGTCATCGGCGGTGGCTTCACGGCGCGTCGTGCAGCACGACGGACAGCCGCCGCCGCACCTCGTTGCGCGCCCGGTGGAGCCGACTGCGCACGGTCCCGACCGGGACCTCGAGGATCTCGGCGATCTCCTCGTAGGAGAGGTCCTCGGCGTCGCGCAG